>JAOZSN010000126.1 GCA_029939635.1 Deltaproteobacteria bacterium | reverse complement strand
AAGGCGATTTAATCACATTAAATCACACAGTTACTCTTGCTAGGACAGACACTAGCTAAACTCAAAAAAATTCCCGCCCACAGAAAGCAGATCTATGGTATTTAAAGGGCAATCTTAGCCATTCTTATTTACCATTGCGGCCTTGAACATATACCCAGAGACTATAATTTCTGGCAAATCTCTTACCCCGTTTCTAACGTATAATCCCCCTACCATGGCTCATCTCCTTACCTGTCAAAACATCAGTAAAGCATACGGCGCCCAGCAACTTTTTAACGATGTCTCTCTCTCCATTGAACAAGGGGAACATCTGGGCATGATTGGCCCCAATGGCTCGGGCAAATCAACCCTGCTTAAAATCATGGCGGATATTGAAGAGGCCGATCGGGGTAAAATCTTCAAAAACAAACAGACTAAAATTGTCTATCTAGCCCAAACAGAATCATTTCCAGCCCAGGTCTCGGTGGAAGAAATCATTACCAAGGCCGCCAACTATCTGCCGGAGGAGCAGCGCCATGCCAAGGTACAACGCATGCTTGGCCAATGCAGTTTTCCTGCCCCGGATGAAATAACAGAGACCCTGTCCGGTGGTTGGCAAAAGCGCTTGGCCTTGGCCACCGCCCTTATTCAAGAACCAGACCTTTTGCTCCTTGACGAACCCACCAACCATCTTGATATTGATGCCATTCTCTGGCTGGAGAAGATTGTGGCCCACCTCTCCTGCAGCATGGTGATAATCAGCCATGACCGGGTCTTCCTGGAAAATTGCTGTGACCGGATGCTGGAAGTTAACAGCTGCTACCCTGGTGGCATTCTGGCCTTTGCGGGAAACTACAGCCGTTTTTTAGAAAAACGTCAAAAATTTCTTACACAGCAGACCCAACAAGAAGAAGTTCTGGCCAACAAGGTGCGCCGCGAGGTGGCATGGTTACGCCGTGGCCCTAAAGCACGTAGCACCAAGGCACGCTACCGCATTGATCAGGCCCATGACTTACAGGATGATCTCTCCCAAGTCAGGCAGCGCAACCAGGCCGGGGGCCAACTGCAACTGGGTTTAAGCCAGACAGGCAGAAAAACCAAAAAACTGCTCACAGCCAGTCATATCAGCAAGGCGTATGGAGGAAATCCATTATTTACTGATCTCAGCTTTGAACTGGGACCAGGCAGCCGCTTAGGCCTGGTTGGGGCCAATGGTTGTGGCAAATCAACCCTCATGCACATTCTCTACGGAACAGAACAACCAGACAGCGGTGCAACTAAACAGGTCGATAACCTCAAAATAATTCATTTTGACCAAAAAAGAAGTGAGGTTGACCAGCAGCAGACATTACGCCAAGCCCTGTGCCCTGACGGAGACAGCATTAATTACCAGGGACGCCCCATCCATGTGGTGAGCTGGGCTAACCGTTTTCTCTTTAAGACAGATCAACTCGAAATGCCGGTCTCCCACCTCTCGGGTGGTGAACAGGCACGTATCCTACTGGCCCGCCTTATTGTCCAACCTGCCGATGTTTTATTACTAGATGAACCCACCAACGATCTTGATATTGACTCCATCCAGGTATTGGAAGAGACTCTGCAAGAATTTGCCGGTGCTTTAGTCCTGGTCAGCCATGACCGTGCCTTTCTGGCCATGGCCCAGGCTATTATCGGTTTCACCCCCAATAAAGGCTGCGAGGTTTATGCTGACATTGAACAATGGCTGGCAGCTGGCCTCCCCAAAAAGAAACCCCTCGACAAGAAGAAGAAAACCAAAAAGAAGCAAAGCAACAAACCCATCAAGCTCAGCTATAAAGAAGAAAAAGAGTTGGCTGGCATGGAGGAAAAAATCATGCTGGCCGAAGAAGAACTGGATGCCTGCAAAGAGAAAATCAATGATCCAGAGGTGATGGCTGACACAGCCAAACTGGCCCATTGGTGTGACCAGCTCTCTTCCCTGCAGCAGCAAGCGGATATACTTTACAGCCGCTGGGAAGAGTTGGAAGAGAAAAAAAAACAGTTGCCTGTTTGAAGCTTCTAGTTGCAGAAAACTCTACAAGTAGATAATCCCACAACTTAAAACAGCCTTCTACCGGATGAAACCGGCCGACTTACCCAGACGATGCACTAACTCCATAAAGCCCTTGGGCAGGGGCACATCCCGCTCTTCAATAAGTACACCAAGATCACGAGCCCGCGCCAACACCGGTGCCTCATCACTGTCTATACCCTCCTGCACATTGCACAAAAAATGAATGCGCAGGGCATCAGTCAAGGGAATACACAACTCCGAGCAGTTTTCTGCCACGCCAGCCAACTCTTCCTGGATGCGGTCACTCTGCTCAGCACTGAACTGGGCAAACTTCGGTTCAGGATTAGGTGTACCGAACAACTCATTCATAACTGCGGCAGACAGCATACCTCGGTAGGCCACCTCTTCCTGCGGATATTTTCCGGCCAGATGCGTCTGGATCCTTTTAAAAAAAATCATCCGCACCATATCCACGCCTTCTCGCAGACTGGGAATAAACTTCCGATCAATTTCTTCTTCGTTTTCAGTCATTAGTAAAACCCTTTATTTAAATTTTTCATCATTTCTCATTCATCTACCCGCCAAACGGCGACACAAAAGCAATTTGCTGTTGATGCAACCATTGCCAAGTAACCACACTCCAGTCCCAATCCAACCCAGCCATAAATTTTGAGACATGAAGATGGGGAGGTACGGGTCCGTTAGTTTGAGCAATCTTTCCAAGCTGACTACCTACAGTTACAAGATCTCCCACCAGTAGAGTAGTAAAAATATGACTAAAGACAAAACAACTGAAATTTTCATCAATAACAAAAAGGGAACACCCTAAAAAATCAGGACAGCAGGCAACCACTTTACCGTCGCAGCATGAGGGAATAAAATCTCCCGGTTGCACATGGCTGCGCCCTCTCTGGCCTTCATACCAAAAAAAATCTATCCCTTCATGCACCACTGCCCTTTTTTCCGCACCATCCACCCACCACTTATTACCATCACCAAGCCCCATACCAGGCATAAAACACCAAGAGGAAAACTGCTCTCCAGCTAACAAATTAATTTCCCGATAAAGATTCGCAAATGACTGTATTTCCATACTTATACACTAGAGAGACCTCTGCTTAGCAATAATCTTCTAACAATTTATTGATTTTTATTTTCAAAATGCTTATATATTAAATATTATGCTTAGATGGTAGCCAGAATTACGGCTTAAAAAATACCTGAACCCCACAGATATTGCTATGAAATCCTTATCCACAGAACGTCGGAAATTCCAACGATTTATTCCCCATGAGGAACTTATGGCCTTTAATGCCTCCAATTTTGGCCAAGTCATCAATATCAGCCAGGGCGGCTTGCTTTACAAAAGCCTCATGGCCCAAGGAGAACCATCACACAGCGACTCCTTTAATATTGGCCTGCTTAACAGTGCAGAGGGGCATTATCTTGACCAACTTCCGTGCCGAATTGTCCATGTAGAAGATTCGTCTCCCCTCCTCCCCACCAGTAATACCATTATCAGAGAGTCGAGTATTCAATTTATTGATTTATCCACCGCCCAGAAGCAACACCTTCAATCTTTCCTGGACAAAAACACCATGGGTCTCGCCTGACCCCTTGATTTTCCCAGCAAGAAACCGTCACATCAATCACTCTATTAATCGAACATCCACTGCTGCAATCTGTCTCCAGGCAGAATTCTACAGCGTATCTCTTATTGCTTTTAGCCAACTGATACGGTAATTTGCCTCGGGCAGGTTCCGCTAATGCTGTTCCTGTGTGCACTCCCAAGCTTTGAGATATTAAATTAACTACTTACCCTTGCCCAATCACCTTATTTGCTTATCTTATCTAAGCAAATAAATAAAAGGGTATGTATAAGTGATACAGAAATGAACCAGCCGGAGAATAAAACCGCCAAAGTTTTTTTTATTATCATCTTTCTGGCCTGGATTGTCTTTGAGTTTTTACGCCCTGCCCAACAGGCTCCTCTCTGATTCAGGCCAGCACTATCGTCCCCGGGAGGGACGACTGCCTGCGAACCACCCGTGAGCCCAAAAGGTCAATAAATTAGTAAAATGTAAAGAAATAGGCAGCCACCACAGGTAACAACGCATTACAGGAGCAAATGCTTCACTACGTTACAAGCGGTTGCCGCGTCAGGCAGCATTTTTTTTTGCATGACTGACAATACTTAGTTTTTTTTGTTAAGGAGATTTCCCCATGTTGTCCGCTGATGATTGCCTGCGCTACTGTGCTATGGAATTTACCTGTCCCCATTGTAAAAGCCGTTTACAACCATGTGAAACACCACCCTTTCATATTGGTGATGGTCTTGGTTGGGGAGCTGAAGTCATGTTTGTCTGTATGAATGACGAGTGCCCACCTTACGTCAAGGGTTGGGATCATATTGAGGCAACCTATGGTCATGTTGGTTCCTACCGTTACATGCGCATACATAACGAGAAAAAAGGCGAACTGATGATGGTAGGCAGCAAGATCGCCTTTACCGGTTCCATACTTGATCCAGATGCGGTGATTGCTGCCAACAAGCGCCATCAGCAGGAAAAAGATTGGTATGACCAACTTGATGACAGTGTAAGCAGTAAGGATCTCACCCCGGCCATGGGCATATTGTTAGATGAACATGCATCCAAGAAACATCGCTCCAAGGCATGTGACACCCTGCTAAAGATTAAGGACATCTCCTGTTATGAGGCTATAAGCAACCATGAGTTCAAAAATACGGAAGTAGAGTTTAAAGTCAACTCTACCCTTCCCATGCTCCTCAAAGTCTGTTTCAAAAAGGAGTGCCCTGACTGCGCTGAAATTATTCAGGTTAAGGCAAAAAAATGTAAGCATTGCCAGAAAACATTTGCCTAAACCAACAAAAAATAAGCTATGTAAAGCAATGGATTCAAATTACTGAAATAAGCGAAGCTGGGGGGCGGCTGAACAGGTAGAAAACATTTATGAAAACTGATTCATTACACAATGTTATGTCTAGCCAGATAAGTACTCCCCAGAAAGACATCTCAATCTTAATTGTTGATGATGAACCCATCAACATTGCTGTACTTGAGGGTACTCTGAGCCAATCAGGCTACCAGCCGCTCACGGCTGATAACGGCCCCCTGGCTCGTCAGTTGGCTAAGGAAAAGACTCCAGATCTCATCTTACTGGACATCATGATGCCCGGCGAAAGTGGCTTTGATGTCATTGATAAACTCAAAAACGATAGCCGCACCAGCCAAATTCCTGTTATTTTCCTCACTGCAACAGCAGATGTTGAAAAAAAACTGGAAGGTTTTCGTCTGGGTGCAGTGGATTATATTGTCAAGCCATTCCATCCGGAAGAGGTTATGGCTCGTATCAACCTGCACCTCAAGCTGAGCAGGGCCAACCAGTTACTCATCAGCTGCCAGTCCGACAAGATTAAAGAGAAAAAAACTCCTAAAGTCAATAAGCTTGTTTCGCCCACAGAGCTTCCCCAGGCCGGATTCCATGTATTCCAACACCGAGCAGAGGAAACAGGATGGGATTATTATGATGTTCTGCAACTTTCCGAACATATATTTAGTTTTTTTATTGCTGACATCTCATGCAAGGATGGCAACACCACGTTTATCGCCTCAGCCTTAAAGACCCTGCGCCAGCAAAACGCCTCACCCATGTACACTCCCCTGGACACCATGGCCATGATGAATGGCGTTCTCCATGAGATTTTACCCGGCAGCAACTCTCACCTTACTGCCTGCCTGGCCAGCCTCAACCGTGACACCCTGCAGGTGACAGTCACAAACAGTGCACACCCTCCCATCCTTAACATCCCAGCCCACGGCACCCCCTATTTTATGGAGTGCCGGGGCGATGTCATGGGCATTTTCCCTGAAGTCTGCTTTGAGATGCGTACCCAGCCTGTAGAGAAGGGAGATCGTCTTGTTATGTACACCGATGGACTTGTTGAACGAGCCAGCCGCAATCAGGCCTGGGCCAACGAATTATGGCGTCTGCGTGAGGCAGCTTCTCTCATCAAGGATGTCCACCTGCATGAGGCCCCTGAAGTTTTTGTGCGAGCCCTTACTGATCCCGATGCCAACACTGATCCAGATGTGGTGGTGCTGGTCATTGACGTCTAAGTAATAGAGGAAGAGCAATGGCAGAGATGATTCCGCAGAGTGGCATAAAAATGCAAAGCATTGCCCTTTCGATAGATGGGATAGAGCTGGATTGGGATCTGGCCCGTGATCTGGCCTTTACTATTGCCAGTCGTGATGATGACATGGTGATGCTGATGTCCTGGTTTGACAAAGACCGCAATAAATTTTCACCATCCTGCTGTAAATGTGATATTGCTGAAGGCCCAGCCTGGGAGATTTATGGCAAAAACCATAATGGCCGCCTGCGTATCAGCATCAACGATGATGACTATGTCTTTATTTATAGCTAAAAGACAGTTGCAAGTTGCCAGTTACCAGTTTTAAGTTGAACAACCAACAGAGATACGAATATGATAAAAAAAGAACTCCTTGATATCCTCGCCTGCCCCAAATGTAAGGGGCCGATCAAACTCAGTGATGATGAAAAAGGTCTTATCTGTGAGGCCTGCCGCCTGCTCTATGAGATTCGTGATGATATCCCGGTAATGCTCATCGATGAGGCCAAGCCACTGGACTAGCCAGTTGCAGTTATGACTGACCACCTCAAATCAAAACTCTTTGTCCACGCTCCCTTCAAGAAACTGCGTGACAACCTGGCAGATTATATTGCCCAAGGGATCCAACCAGAGATAGGCCTGGAAGGCACTGTGCTTTACGAAGAATCTCACGAAAGCTTTGCTGCAGTTGGCAAAGCCCTTCAGGAGGTAGGTCTCTCGTGCACCCTGCATGCCCCCTTCTTTGAACTCTATCCAGGCAGTCTAGATCCCAAGATAAGACAGGTAAGTCGCGACAAACTCAACCTGGCCTTTGATCTCATCCTCCTCTTACAGCCCAAATCTGTGGTCTGCCATCTCGGTTTTGAGGACAATAAGCATAGCTACAAGGAAGAGGCATGGTTCAGCCATTCTTTCGATGCATGGCAACACCTCGCCACCAGGGCAGGACAGGGCAACACCACCCTCATGCTGGAAAACACCTATGAGACAGGCCCAACGCAACTAAAAAAAATGCTCAGCGCCTTAGACTCCCCCCATGCCCGTTTCTGTTTTGATGTGGGCCATGTCCTGGCCTTTGCCAAAAACAGTTGGCAGGACTGGTTGCCGGAACTGACCCCTTGGCTGGGCCAACTCCACCTCCACGATAATATGGGCGAACGCGACCTGCATCTGGCCGTGGGAGAAGGAGTTTTTAACTTCACAGAGCTCTTCGACTACCTGCAGCAGGAGCATCTTTCCCCCCTACTAACCATGGAACCCCACCATGAGGGTGGTATGGAAGAAAGTTTTACTGCTTTAGCCAATATTGGTGTCGGCAGTCGCTATTTCCCATAACGCTATGGAGCTGAGGAAAGGCAAATTCTTCGTCCCTGATCAGGCAGACAACCCTAAAGCCGTTCGTTTTTCTTTGATACGCTGATCAATCAACTCAGCTGCCTTAATGGGATCTGGCTCCACCAAAAAACAGGCCCCCACCAAGTCATCCAAACCATCTAAGGCGAGGTTCGTTACCATCTCAGAGCCGGTAATATTTGGCGGATGGCCCAGGTGGGTATAAATTCCTGAGGCCACACAATAGGTACCAATGGCTGCTGCTTTTTCTGAGTACCATTCTGGCGATGATCCAGCCAAAGGCAAATCACTCATATCCACCCCCAGTTCATTGGCCAGCAAAGCAGCAAGCTGGAGAATACGGGCATTATCCACGCAACTTCCCATGTGAAGCACCGGCGGAATACCTAAGGCCCCGCAGATTTCCTGCAAACCAGATCCAGCTTGATTAATAGACTCAGGCAGCAGCAAGCCAGCCTTACCAGTGGCCGTGGTTACACAACCAGTGACCAGCACAAGAATATCACGTTTTATCAACTCTTTAGCCAGGGTCACGTTACAATAATCCTGCTGATATTTGGGATTATTACACCCCACAATGGCCACTGCACCCCGCACCTTGCCAGCCTTGATGGCATCAACCAAGGGTGTCATAGTGCCACCTAAGGCCGTTAGAAGAGCCTCGTTGGAAAAGCCAGTCATTAATTCCACTGTTCCCTGGGGAATCTGAACTCGATCCTTATCACGCATGGAAAATCGGTCAATGGCCATCCTTACTACCTTACGGGCCTGAGCCAGACCATTGGCCATCTCAAACTTGACATGCTCAGCTCCAGTGAATCTGGCCTTATCTGCCGTTGTTACCATCTTGGTATGGTAGCAATTACCCACCGTCACCAGGCTGGGCATAATACATTGATAGTCAACAACGATGAGCTCCACTGCCCCAGTGACAATGGCCAGCTCAGTCATCAGATGATTGCCAGCCATGGGCACTCCTTGGCGCATCATTAACTCATTGCCAGTGCAACATAACCCTGCCAGATTAATGCCTGCCGCTCCCTTCTCCTTGGCCAAGGCAATGAGCGCGGGATCATGCACCGCCTCAACAATCTTTTCCGAGACAATGGGGTTATGGCCATGAACAAGAATATTTACCTGGTCTTCCTTTAATACGCCAAGATTAGCCTTTGATATGCGCGGTGTGGGGGTACCGAAGAGAATATCTGACACCTCGGTGGCAATCATAGAACCAGCCCAACCATCAGCCAGACAGGTACGGGCAGCAT
>JAOZSN010000125.1:6913-8817 GCA_029939635.1 Deltaproteobacteria bacterium | reverse complement strand
CATTCGCTAGATTTTCTTCTCTGCGCTTTTGCTTAGCATGGCGTTCGATAGGACGTTCCATTAGTATGTTGCCGTGAATGCCGATTATGTTTGAGCCTTGATAATTCACTGTCGGGACGTATTGTCCTTTAGGAACTGTGTCAGCTAAACGGGGTTTCCAACCCTGATTCATTCGACGATAAACATTCGCTTGGTCGTCTTCGCTATTGATAGATGTTCTTACCCATCTTTGCACCATTCCTTCGCGTGGAGGCATGTGCTTGGTATCTAAAAGTGCAGGCTCATCATCGAAACTATCGCCATAGTCATCGTGAATGTCATCCGCGACACGGGTTTCTTGTTCCCGTGATAATCTATCTGTATTAGTCATAGTATTGTCTCTCTATATTATTTTGTCAAGTTTACGCCGATTTGTTAGCTAGCCATTCTTTACGTGCAGTTGGGTCTTTAGAATCTAAACCCCAATCTTCCATACGAGAGAGGTCTGACTTAGTAAGTCTAGAGGACTTTGAGCTACCTGCAGGTGTCGTACCTGTGTTCGGAGTAGGTGCTGCTTGGCGACGTCTCTTCTTAGGCTTTTGGTTTCTACCTAAACGCTTATCCAGCTCGACATACAAAGCTTTATCCTCAGGGTCATAGCCGTCGTCGAGAAGCCTGTCGTACTCTTCGTTAACGTAAGCTGTGTAGCCGTTGTCGCGATTAAAGCGTTCGTTGCTCTGCATCCAATCCATCTGTACATCTGGGATTTCTGGATAATTTCCTTGCTCTGGTTCTCTAGGACTGTTGCGGAGTTGTTCTTCATACATAGCCTGAGCGTCAAGGTCACGCTTGTATATCTTCATGTCCGTGATGTC
The DNA here is from genome assembly GCA_029939635.1 of Deltaproteobacteria bacterium. Classification (GTDB taxonomy): domain Bacteria; phylum Desulfobacterota; class Desulfobulbia; order Desulfobulbales; family SURF-16; genus JAOZSN01. The sequence goes on along the minus strand of JAOZSN010000125.1, from coordinate 7,963 downwards.
GTTATTCACTCGACCGGCTTGTTCGTACTCACCGTCTTCCATAAGCTGGTTGTGCATACGCTGGGCATTACCGATACGCGTAGCCATGAGATTACGTTCTTGGTCACTTTTCTCAGTTACTTTGCTTTGCTCTAGAGCTGCCATCCGTTCTTGAAGAGCATTGTTTTCGGCTCTGAGGTCTTCGCGCTTTCTAACCTCACGGTTAATGCGCTTTTGCACCGACCGAGAATATTCCTCCGAATTGAATCGCTTGCGTTTCGGCTTTTTAGTTTTAGGTTCATCCGGCTCATCTTCAGCTTCTGAATCTGCGTCCACCGCCAGTGCTTCTGCCTCTCCAGCGTCTTCATCCTCAGGACTATCTGAATCTGAATCGACATCATCAGAATCCCCACCACCAGTATCGTCATCAACATCGTCGTCAAGCTCCGTTTCTGTTCCGTCTAAGCCAGTATCGCTTTCGTCTTCGAGTTCGTTCGGCTCATCAGATACCGTTGTTATATCGTCTTCCGTGTCAGGAAACGACTGTTCACCTTTCGCATCTATAGCCATTATTTATTCCTCTCTGATTCATAACTCTTAGCGTTTGACTTGGTATTATCGAAGAGTCTCTGTCTAAGGAGATAGCCTTCCAAAGCCCAAATCTTTTCTCTGGCGTTATCATAAGCAATCTTTCTGCCGAGCTCTTTGTTGAAGTTCTCAGGAGAGGCACAAGCAGACTCACCCGTTACTGTGAAACCATTCTGCAGTTCAAGTACGCAGACAGTCAGGGCTGTGCCCATGAAAGTGTGGTAGTGGTCTTTCTTAATAGTGTCATCAAGAAGCTGAGGTGTAACCCTCGGCGCGTTTAGATTCTTACGGATAATTTCGTTTTCTACTTCTTGTTCGTTCATAATTTTTCCACCAGTTTACGTGCATCTACGATACCGTCATCGCCCATTCTCTCAGAGATAGTGACACCCGGCACAAAAGTTACTGCTTCAGCGACAGCCCAACCATTACTTGTCCGTTGCTGTGTTGTGACTTGTACGACACAACCCCCATAGACAGACA
>JAOZSN010000125.1:6616-6903 GCA_029939635.1 Deltaproteobacteria bacterium | reverse complement strand
GTTGATTTCATCCAACCTTCTTTCTCAGAAGAAGCTTTGCTGAGAAGCTTAAACAAATCTTCTCCGAACATGACCACGTCACTGACGTTCTTTCGACATCCGTTTTGGTCTGTATTACCTAGAGTTTTGGTTTCGTTCATATGTTTAACGCCTCGGTATTATCGATGACTGTCATAACTTCATCGTCGTTGATAACTCTAAGTGAGAATTCTTTTGGTCCCTGGCCAGAGTCCACACGACATGGAAACTGGGAACCTGTGTATTTCCCCGTTGTAATAATGTCACCA
>JAOZSN010000125.1:3198-6606 GCA_029939635.1 Deltaproteobacteria bacterium | reverse complement strand
ACTTTGCACCACGGTTTTGGATTAGCTTCGTCCGGATGAGATTTAAACTTGGCATGTTTATAGGCTAGCGGACCGACTGCGATTACCTTACCGACAAATCTGATGTGTTCAAGCATCTTCTGGTCAGCACGAGTAATTATGATACCGCCCTGTGTAGCTTCTTCGATAGAAATCGGAGCGACAACAATGCGATAGCCTACAGGCTTCGGTATTTGGTTTGGGGGTAGTTCAGCGCCATCGAAAGAGATGACAGGTTTGGGTACAATTCGTCGAGCGTTCTTAGGTAAGGCGGGTTCAAAGATTGAACCTTCAGCGTCATTCATCAGCATCATCCTGTAGTTTCATATACATGTTAAGTGTATCGTGAAGGATGCGCTCTGCTTGCTGTAAGCCCCTACAATATCCTACCTGTTCGCGGTATTCTTCGTAAGACTTCGGATGTCCGTTTATCATTTTCTTCGTATACGCTTCTGCTTCTTTACGAAGCTGGTGTACGAATTCTTCAGTTAAGCCGGTATCAGGCATAGCAGGTGCATTCCTTCCTGGGCATCAATTAGTAGTCGCAGCGACCGTAGATGCGTACGGTTTGTCAGGTATCCCCTAGCTGCTAACTGAGTTTAACTCAGTGTGTTGAGTTTGTCTACACACCTACTCCTGTGCCGACATCAGGCTGAATATCTCCCGGTGCGACACTTACTCCAACCTCTTGCATCTGAGGTGGAGCATTCATTGTATCGACGTTCGGGTCCATAGCCTGAGCCTGGTCCTGCTCCATCTGTACCTGAGCTCCATCCTGCTGACCTGCAGCAAACGCTTCAGCAGCGATTACTTCTGGGTCAGGCGTCTGGTCAGAGAGGTCCAGGAAGCCTGCACTGTCGAGAATACTATCCGCAACTGCACTTAACTGCTTACCTGGAATAAGTGGTGCCAGCTCAGGAGCAGGTGTAGGCTCTGTTTGAACGCCTGGCGTGGTTGTACCGTCTGCGTTCTGCACTGGTGCAGGAGGCGGTGGTGTCTCTCCAGGCAACTGCTCACCTATCGGTGTAGGAGTTCCGGCAATAACAAGAGCTGCGCTTTCCATAGCCTTAGCCGTTGAATCAACATTACGCTGTACAGCTTCACTCTGTAAATTCTTAACTTCCGCTTGGAGCTTCGCAATTTCGAGTTCAATTCGCTGCTTCTCGAGTTCTTCAGCTTCTGCTGCCTTCTCTGCCTGCGCATCCATATCCTCCTGAGTGCCCACAAGACCCTCAATGTTTTCCACGTTAAGTGCTTCTAACATACGAATCACAGCTTCTCTTTCTCCGATGGTCTCGGGATAAGTCTGCTGCAATTCAAGAATAGTCTGAGACTTGGCTATACGCTGAGCTGTACTCGCCAAGTTTGGGTCTGAGATTGGGATGACATCGATACGTTCATCGAAGTCTTCTGGCATCAGCGTTGCTTCTTCCTGACCGAATAGAAAAGGATAGCCTTCGTCAGGCATATACTCTTCGACGAGCTCAGCCATAATCTTAAACTCAAGTTTATGGGATTCATGAAGACGTTTATGGATAGACGTGAACACTTTCATGCCCTGCTCAAGGAGCATAGCAGTTGTACCCACCGGCGCGTCTTTGGGATTACTTTCCCCAGTGACTGTGTCGGTGGTACCTACTAACTGACTGGCTTTGTCATCGAGGTATCCAAGGAGATTAAAGAGAGTAGCACTGGGTTCTTTATACGGTAGAGGGAAGAAGCCTTTGCTTAGTTCCTCTGCAGTGCTGTTTACTTCGCGCCATTCTCCAGGGGCAATGGGTTTGTCCCCACCGGGAAGTCTAGAATCTCTGGAACGAAAACCGCCTTGCATATTTGCAAATCCGGCGCTATCCAACAAGCTACGTAAAGTACCGGTAGCGCTGAGAGCAAGGTCACCGATAAGGTGAAGAAAACCATATCCATAGAAACCCAGACCTGGAGTGAATTTGAAATGTGTGAAATACATTCTTTTAGTGAATTCTTGGTCATCAGGTTTCCAATTACGTTGTATCCGTTTGACTGTCTGTTCGTCACGGTCAATAGTGATGATGTAAGGTTTGAGTATCTCGTCTTTGTTTGACTCAGGGGTGCTTCCCGTACGTGATGGGTTAGGCCCATTGGTACCCAGGCCATCAAGTTTGTAGTCTACATAGACTTCATACATCGTGGCACGGTCATCTTCTTTGATGTAGCTTACACGATGTGTTCCCTGCGTATCGTCTATCTCATCGATTAACATCGGCTTGTCTGTGTCTTCGTTGTGCACATCATCCTGGTTAGGATTCTTTATATAATGCCCAGTCGATTCTTTCTTTCGGACATCGTTGATGTACTCGCGAACACGGTGAGTAAACCTAGGAGACGTAGCCAGCTCTGTAGTCTGGTAAGCAATAATAAAGTCAGAAGGCTCGACGAAGATGCTGGTTAAGCGTTTACGCATTGGGTCGTAGAACATCTTCTTGAAGCAACTTCCTGAGATTGGCAGGCGTAAGAGCATATTGTCTTCGTTGTTAAACGCTTCAGGCATCTCAACCATATACAGATAATTCATATAATCCTGTACACGCTGAGACTGAGCCAAGCGCTCAGGCGTAGTTGGGCCTAGGATTTGTGTCTTCACTGGCCCTTTACTTGGCCACATCTCTTGTATCGCTCGAGACTGAAACTGAGTTACAGAGTCCATAAGCAAGGGGTGGACAACCTTAGAGGCACCTTCGAAGTCAGCACCACCACTGGTCTTATCGGACACACCTAAGTTTCTAATGCCGGAGATTACACGCTTCTCCCAATCCTGACGAGAGTTATCATCCTGCTCAACAAGCTCAATGAGTTCCTGAGCAATCTTATCGAGCTGGTCTGGCTTCATCTTAGCCGCCAGATTCTCGTAGTGCTTAGGGTCAATGGGTATTTCTTCTGCTTCTTCGTCTTCCTCGGGAAGAGAAAAGAGGGGCTCCTGCCCCAAAGATTCTGGTGTTACCTCAGGAGAATACTGCGGATTAAGAGCATTCATCTCTTCTTCTGTCAGAAGTTCCTGCGGCATTTCCTGCTGCATAATATCGATGGGTGTTGCCATGGTTATTCCTTGTTTTATCCGAACATACGACGAGAAGCAGGAGTACCGCTGTCGCTGAACATACGCTCAGCTGTTTCACTACGGCGCTGTTGCCTTTGTTGCTGGTCTTGCAAGCGCTGCTGATTAGCTGCTTTGACGTACGCGATGCGCTGAGATGCGTCCATAGCAGCACGCTGTTTCATCATATCGTCTTTAGACATCTTAGTGTTAGACGCCCGTCCCTCATTTTGATTAGGAATCGTACGGTCACGCGGTTGCTTGCTAGCAGCTTCGAACTCAGCTGCTTGTTTCTTACGCTGTTCTAACTGCATGCGCGA
>JAOZSN010000125.1:0-3188 GCA_029939635.1 Deltaproteobacteria bacterium | reverse complement strand
ATCGTATTCGCGTGTTGTGCTGACGGACCGTACTGCTCAAAGTTTTGTGCGTTAATCGGAGCTGGAGTTGGAGCCCGCGGCGGTGGTGGTGCCTGAGAGTTCGCAGGCATCGGGACTGGAGCTTCCGTTGGAGCCGTGACCATCGCGCCCATAGCCGGGCCTAACTGCCTACCGTATTCTTCTGCTTGATTGTTCACAGTATTCTCCTAAAGCCTAGAACGCATCGCATTTAACCCAGATACGTTATTCATACGGGTACGTGCTGACGCCTGAGGTGAGCTACTACCCATACCGCCACCACCGCTACTACTACTACCAAGGTTGTGGGTACCACCTGTGTTGTTATTAAACCCTGTCAGGCCAGAACCGCCAAACGCTGAAGCGTATGACTGAGGGCTATTAGAACGAGATGAGCTATACGAACGAGACGGTGAACGCCTAGAACCTGTAATGCCGCTACCTAAACTGCCGAACATAGATTGTGCAGACGCGGGATTAGTTCCAGACGTCGAAGAATTCGACTTCTCCCACGCATCTTGCTTAGCACTAGCACTTGTATTAGTAGCTATGTTGCTTTTAGTCTGCTGGTTAGTATCTGTATCTGAGAAGGCATTTGTGAATCCTTCTGTGCCGACTACACCACGAGTACGAACAGAATCACCGATACGACGAGGGCCGCCATGACGGTCCATGTGGCTAAGCTTACGCTGGCCATCTGTACCCATACGTTGAAAACCCCGGACATTGTTCGGGTCAGTAACATCACCGACATCTTCAAATTTGTAATCCGTATCTACTGTCTTGTCTGTAGTGACTGTATCGCCATACGTAGAACCTGAATCCGTACTGGATTGCCCTACGACACTCTGGTCTGTTTTGGTACTAGAATTCTTTTTAGAACTAGAGGACGAACCAGAACTTGAACTGGAATTAGTCTTTTTAGAATAATCACCACCGCCGCTGCCACCACTGCCGCCACCACCGTCGCTGCTACTGCTGCTGCTAGACGAGTTATTGCCCCTACCTAAACCCTTGTAGTACCGAAGCTGTGCTCTAGATTTCTCCAAAGCCACATCGCGGTCCACAGAGGCTTGCATTGTGTTGCCGTATCCCATAAACATAATCTTATCCTCAATTAGTTAAAGTAGCCCATACCGCGGTCATACATCTGTCCCCAAGCTGACTTGGGCTCGGCTGGTTGCGGGGCTCCCGCTCTTTGTGCATTTGGGTTGGCTACCGGCTGCTGTCCAGCTTGATAGGCTCTTTTAGCTTCGGCCATCTCTGCCTGATACGCTAGTGCATCTGCAGACGGCTTCATAAATTCTTGGTTAGCCTGTTCTCGTTCTTGAGCCTGCCCCTGCATAACACCTTCTCTTCCGTACTGAGTAAGCATTCGGTTTTGATTCTGTGTTTGCTCAGGTGTGTTTACAGTGACACCGCCAGCTCCTTGGTTACCCATAGGAGCTTGCTGCTGCTGCTGCTGAGGGGGCCCACCGTTTATGTATCTATCTTGATTACGTTGCCTGAACTCAGCTGTGCGATTGGCTAAATCCTGCGTATCGGCACGACGCTGGTCTTCATAACTTACTCTTCTGCCCACAGGATTCTCCGGTATTAGGTGTTGGATGTTGGGTACTGTATTAACTTGAGTTTAGCACAAGGTATAGGGCTTGGCTAACCGTACGCACTCTGGCGTTTATACTTCTTAGGTTTCTCATAATCATCGTCGTCATGGGAGTTCTGTACGTACCAATGATTCTTCACATAGATACAAGCTTGCGTGAATGTATCGGTGAGGTCATTGCTTTCCGGCACACCCGTCGGGAAGGTACTCAGGAGGTAGGTGAAGTTATGCGCCCACTTCCTATCAGGGATGTAGACTTGTCCGCTCTCCAGCATTGCCTGGACAGTATACGCCCTGGTAATCTTATCTTTGTCCGGACAATAAGCACGAAGGGGTATATTGCCCTGGCGTAAATCCTGGATTAAAGATTGACCAGACGCCTTCTTCTCAATTAGGTGGCAGTCAGGCTTCCTATCCTTGTCCCCCTCAAGGCCCTTAGCTTTGGCCCGAAGGGTGGGGTAGTCAACCTGGTCATACCATACTTCCAATAACATCATGCAGTGTCTGGACTGGTCTTTGTTCCAGAATAGTCCCCACATGGAATATGCTGAATAGGAATTAGAGGCTAAATCCTTTTCGCTGTAAGCCGTATCCCAGCTGAGCCACACATGTTCTACTTCCGGAAGAGGAGTCTCTTTGTCCCATACTCTCCACCAATGCTGCTTGAGTATGCCACCACCCTTCACAGACGGTCTCTGCTGAAGCTGTCCCGCCGCTGCATATTCACCATAATCTTCTTTCATCCTTTCGACAGCATCTGCAGGAAAGAGTTGAGGGAACAGTAAGTCACCTTCTTTGCGGGGGTCTTTTAGTTTGAGGGCCTCTTCCTTGGTCATGAACGCTGGTCTGATTTTAGTAGTACCTATGCTTTGGGTATCTACCTGCTGAGCCTTGGCCTTCTCAGGGTCTGAAGATGTGTACTTAGTAGAGATAGACTTGCCGTGGCGTTGATGCTCGTTTATTACTTCAGAAAGGTGCTTTATTGGGTCATACGTCAATTCTTTCTCGTATTCCATAGGAATGCACACATGAGTCCAATTCGTCTTTGTTTTCGTTAATAAATGGCCGGTTAGGTCTAAATGGTGTAAACGCTGCATGATTAGGATAATCACTGAATCAGTCTGAGAGTTAACACGGGAAGAAAGCTTTGTATCGTACGCGTCAATCACTGCTTGTCGTTGAACATCGGACTGGGCTGTAGTTGCATCGTGCGGGTCATCGATAAGAAGTATGTCACCACGCTTACCCGTGATGTTACCGGTTATACCCAGGCTTAAGCGGAAGCCCCCCTTATCCGTTTCGTAGTTCGTCTTAGCTGCCTGGTCAGCCCGCAGTTTAACCGGCCATTGTTTCTGGTACCAGTCATCTGTGACTATCCTCTTAGTACGGGCGCTATCGCGGATACTCAAGTCTTGGATATTAGAGATACCCAAGATGCGTCGGTCTGGGCTCCGTCCACACGGTTGCCTCGTTCGGGTCGCTTCAGCCATCGAGGTTGGGCGCGGCGCGGCGCTGTTTGAGCACCTCGATGAGCTGGCGACGGAGCTGCTTGTACTGCATGAGC
>JAOZSN010000124.1 GCA_029939635.1 Deltaproteobacteria bacterium | reverse complement strand
ATTGCGGAAAATTAAGTTTCAGCCTCAAAAAGATGGGTTAACTTCGTTGCGTAAAGCCTTAAAATCATGGGGCACAAAAATTATCTATATTACAGAAGAAATATCTAGCAAAGCTATGTTTTACGTTGAACAACACTACTTAAGTCACTCAATGCAACTCGCAGATGCTTTAATAGGGGCAACGGCTGTATCTCATGCTATTCCATTATTAACGGGCAACGAGAAACACTATAAAATAGTAAAAGAAATTAAACTTTCTAAATTCAAATAATAACACATTCCTCTGGCGGATTGTAACAACTACTCCATCTTCCACGTAGCTCCAGCCATCTGCCTGGCCTCATTAAAACCAGGAAATTCACATGTGGTTGTGGAAAGTTTCTCAAGGATATCATCTTTGAGGGTGGTGCGGCCCAGCATTTCTACCAAGCCAACCAGCATACCGTTGGTGATCCCTTCCATATCGTAGCCTCCTTCCAGAGTGAAAAGAACCTTGCCATCACAGACCTCCTGGGCAAGTTCTAGGACCTTGCGGGTCTGGTAGGCAAAGCCGCTGGCTGTGACAGTCATGCCACCTAAGGGATCGTTGACATAGGTATCGTAGCCCGCTGAGACCAGGATAAGTTGCGGCTTGTAGTCGCGCGCCACCGGGGCCAGGATATCATTGAAGATGCGAGCATACTGCTCATCACCAAAACCCGGATTGAGGGGGACGTTGACGGTATAGCCCTCACCCTTGCCCCTGCCAGTCTCGGTCAGCGCTCCAGTACCGGGGTAAAAGGGGTATTGGTGGGTGGAAAAATACAAAACCTTATCAGTATCGTAAAAGGAATGTTGGGTACCATTGCCGTGATGCACGTCCCAATCAATGATTAATACCCGTGACAGGCCAAGTTTGCTGATAGCATATTGGGCTCCAATGGCCACATTATTAAAGAGGCAGAAGCCCATGGCCGCGTCCTGTTCTGCATGGTGGCCTGGGGGGCGTACCAGGGTGAAACAATTGTCTGCTTTGCCATCCACCAGCATACGAATTCCCTCCACCACTGCTCCGGCTGCCAGGCAGGCTGCATCATAGGAGTCTGGTGAGGTGCTGGTGTCTCCATCTAAGGCATCGTAGGTGCGCCCTTTGGTTTGGGCTATCCGTTCAATATGCGCTTTATTGTGGATGAGGGAGAGGATATCAAAGGAGGCGGGCTCCGCTTTGGGAAAGATAAATTGCTCACCGATATCCGGGTTATCCAGCTGGTTATAAATGCCTTCCAGTCGTTGTGGACGCTCAACATGACTGTGGCCAGGATCATGGGCAAGGTAGAGGGCATCACGAAAGATTGCGGTGGTCATGGCGTATTTCCTTATGAACTTTTGAATGTTGCTTCTTCTGTTACTACGTAGTGGGCTGGAATATCATGCTCTTCAACGGGGACATTGTCAACTATCTGCATGGCATAGCAGAGGGCGACACGTAAGGCTTGGGGGGCTTTGTTGCATAGAAAACGGTCGTAATAGCCGCCGCCATATCCTAAACGTCCACCATGGCGGTCAAAGACAGAACCTGGAACTATTACCAAGTCAATACTGGTCGGGTCAATCTGTGGGCAACGGCTGAGGTCAGGTTCCGGGATGTTCCACAGGCCTGGTCGTAGATCCACAGAAAGATCTGTCAGGCCATAGGCAAGAAGACGCGAGTCCTCAGTGATAGTCAACGGTGCTGCCACCGTCTTGCCCGCTTCCAGACAGCGCCCCATGAGCCTTAATGTTTCCACCTCGCTACGAAAGTTGACATAGAACAGCAGGGTCTGTGCCTTTTGAGCTTCCACCAGCTGCCAAAGCCGCTCGGCAATGGTCGCACTGGCCTGTGTGCGAAAAGATTGTGGCAGTTGATCTCGTTGGGCCAGGATTGTCTTACGCAGTTCTTCTCTTTTCATTTTTTCTTCTCAGGTCGTCCAGCGGCCAGCCATTGCACCTGGCGACAAAAACCGCTAATGAAGCGCACCTCTCTGCCACGGAGCCCCACTCGGTTGAAGAAATGTTTGAAGTTATGCATCCAGTAGCCATACTCTTTAGCGTCAAGATAGTTGATTTGCTGGAGGGTTTCCTCTAATTCGCCATACATGGCTTGTACAGCATGGGATGGGGCGCTTTTGGGTTTTGCTGCCGGGCTCTTCTTTTGCTGCCAGAGGCTGGAAAAAAGTTCATGGCAGATAACCCCCACCGACTGGGCTAGGTTGAGGGAGGAAAACTCAGCAGTGGCAATAGTCACCGTGGCGTTGCAGAGGGATAAATCATCATTGGTCAGGCCTCGATGCTCTGGGCCAAATACCAGGGCCACTCTGCTTTTGTCAAGGCGGGGAATGAGGTCTGCAACCATGTGGCGTGGGTCTTTATGGAAGAAGCGTTGGCGGCCGCGCCTGGCCGAGGTGGCCACCACCCAGTTGCACGATGACACTGCCTCGGCCAGGGTGGTGTGCAGCTCTATATTGTCAATAAGATGTATGGCATGGTGGGTGGCCATCCTGGCCATAGCCTCCTGCTCCGGCATTTCATCGCGCACCAGGGCCAGACGGCTGATCCCCATATTGCAGGCTACCCGGGCGGCAGCACCGACATTTTCGGCATACTTGGGGGCCACCAGGACAATGGTTACCTTATCGAGCAGTTTGGTAATGCGTTGGAGTTTGTGGTCAGGCACGGTCTACTCTACGATTTTGAATCTTCTGTTTCTTCTTTGTAATTGTTACTCGTCTTCAAAGATAAAATTAATGCGATGTTGGGCCATATCCACCCGGCTTACCTGCACCGTAACCAAGTCACCGAGGCTGTAGCGTTGACCTGTGCGACGTCCCACCAGGCGGTGATGCTTTTCATCATGCTCATAATAATCATCGGAGAGGTCAGTTATGGGGACGGCACCGCTGATCAGCAGGTCGTCCAGTTCAACAAAGACGCCAAAGGAGCTTACCCCGGAGATAATACCGGAGAAGCTCTCGCCTATATGCTCCAACATATAGGCGGCCTTGAGGCGATTTTGCATATCACGCTCAGCATCCACGGCTACCCGTTCCCGCTTGGACAGAAATTCACCAGCTTCCTGCAGATTCTGGCCTTTTTGGGGTTTTGCACTGCCAGCCAAAGTAGTCGTTAAGGCCCGGTGCACCTGCAGATCAGGGTAGCGCCGGATGGGAGAGGTGAAATGGCAGTATGAGGAGGCGGCCAGGCCAAAATGACCAGCATTTTCCGGGGCATAGCGCGCCTGTTTCATGGTGCGTAGCATCAGGTTATTGATGACATACTCTTCGGGAGTACCAACACTCATGGCCAGGATCTGATTAAACCAGGAGGGAGTACCAATTTCTTTAGGCAGGGTGCCAAAGAGATTGTGGGCAAACTCGGCAAACTGTTCCACCTTGGTGATCTCTGGAACCTCGTGAATACGGTAGAGGCAGGGGATTTTTTTATTTTCCAGGGTGCTGGCCACGGCCTCGTTGGCCGCCAGCATGAATTCCTCGATGAGCTTATGGGCCAGATTACGGTCCCGGCGGCCAATGGATTCTACCTTGTCGTCAGGGCCGATGATGATTTCTGCCTCAGGCAGGTCAAAATTGATAGAACCCCGTTGTTGCCGCCGATTTTCCAGAACCTTACCCAGCTCAGCCAGGGGGCTGAGCAAGGGGGAAAGCTCATCATTTGTGGTGGCCTCGGAGAGGATATCCCAGACCACGTCATAGGTGAGCCGATGCTGACTGCAGATAACACTCTTGCAATACCGGCTACTTTGGCGCTTTCCTTCAAGATCAAAATCAATGATGGCGGTAAAGGCGTAGCGATCCTCATGGGGATTGAGGCTACAGAGGCCGTTTGATAAGCGCTCCGGCAGCATGGGCAGGACACCAGCGGGAAAATAGACACTGGTGCCACGTTCATAGGCATCCTTATCCAGGGGGGTACCGGGTTGAACATAATGGCTGACATCGGCAATGGAGACGTGGAGGCGATAGCCATTGCTGCGTTTTTCCACAGCCACGGCATCGTCAAAGTCACGGGCAGTTTCGCCATCAATGGTGACATGGGGGATGGTGCGGAGATCTTCGCGTCCCTTCTCCAGGCGCACTGTGGGCGGGATTTTTTTAACCTGGGCCATGGTGGCATCACTGAAGGCAAAGGGCAGCTCGTGGCTGCGAATAATCATCTCCATCTGCACCTTGGCCAGGGTTGGGTCACCGAGGAGTTCTGTAACCTGACCTTCCGCTTGGAGTTTTTCACCAAGAAATTCGGTGATTCGCACCAGTACTGCATCGCCATCCTTGGCACCCTGGCAGTGGGCTGGGGCAATGGTGATCTCTAGGCGGAGGCGACTATCATCTGGTATAACCTTGCCACCCTTACCTTTGCTGGAAAAAATTCCTACCACCTGCTCCAGGTTACGGTGCAGTACCGTTAAGATATGCCCTTCCAGCTTGCCCCGTTTGTTGCTGGTGATTTTGGCGAGGACTGTATCACCATGAATGGCATCGGCCAGGTTGCGGCTAGCAACAAAGATATCCGCTGCTGCTGGTTGACCACTGAGGGGAGATTGGACGATAAAGCCAAAGCCGCGTGGGTTGATGGTCAGCTCACCACTGACAAGATCTTTGCTGTTCAAGCGGTAGATTTTGCCACCCTTGCTGGATAAGAGATGTTGCTCAACCATACCCTGCAATAGTTTTTGCAGCTGTTTACGGGAGCCCCGTGGCCAGTCTAAGGCCTGGAAGAGGTCTTTGCTGTCCACCGTGCCGCCTAGTTGATATATCTGGGCAATGATTTCATTGGTCAGCTGGGGATCATGGAGGGCATCCTGGCGCTGACGCTTGCTGTGGCGTGGGTTTTTTCGTTTAGATTTAAAGCTGGGTCGTTGTCTGGAGGATCTGCGGCGGCTCATAATTTGGTACGCATATGTTGAATGGGTAAAAGGGTCGTTTTTAATAATTAGGCTTATCCTACTTGATTAATGTATAAAGCAAAAGTGTAACTATTTAGTGATGGTACCTGACTACCCTAAACTCGGATTGTGACTTTTTCTATGATTATAGACCGCAGGGGGAGGGAGGCTTGGTTCTCTCCTCCCATCCGACGTATGGCCACGGAAAAATAATTTAAGTTTTTAAAGGGAACAGAGCTAAAAAATACTGGTGGTGTTCGAACAAGCTGTTGTTAAATAGGCTTTGTAGTGTATGATATTTTTTCAACCTTAACTGGGATAGTTATGCGTCATCAGCAATTCAACATAGCCGAATACAGCCGGGAGATGGAAGAGCTTCTCGGTGACCAGGAGGAGGCCCCTCTCTTCTGGAAGGCATTTTCCTTTGCGGTGGACGCCCATCAGGATCAACGTCGTAAGTCAGGGGAGGCGTACGTCAGCCATCCCTGTCGAGTGGCCCAGATACTGGTGAAAGAGCTTGGGGTTAAGGATCAGTATACCTTAGCTGCTGCCCTGCTTCACGATACGGTGGAAGATGTTGAAGCCGTCACCTTTGAGGTGGTGGGTGAGCTGTTTGGCCAGAAGGTTGAGGATATTGTTGATGGCTGCACCAAGATTTCCAGCTTTAAAGGAAATCGCCAGCATTTTCTTAACTTGGTACACCGCAAGCTTTTTTCCGGCTCAGCCTCCCGCATGGAGGTTATTTTGGTCAAGCTGGCTGATCGACTCCATAATTTACGTACCATGGAGTCAATGCCCAAGCATAAGCGTCAGAAGATCTCTGATGAAACTTTAAGTGTCTATGCTCCCTTGTCTGGGGTGCTCGGGCTGTATGGGGTTAAGCGCGAACTCTATAATCTGGCCCTGCTCTATAAGTTCCCTAAACAGGCACCCAAAACATTAACGGCCATTCGTAACTTGTTGGATGAGGCCCATAATGCTGCCATTGATCAGCAACTCTCTAAAGAGATGGATGCTGCCTGGCTGAGTCATACTGTTCGTCTTAAGGCTAAAGGGTTGTGGGCCTATTATGATCCGGCTACCGCTGAGCTGGCCCGGGAAATTGAAGATCCTTTGGAGATCACTCTGGTGGTGGATGGTACCCAGACTTGCTATAGCACCTTGGGTATCTTGAATCAAAAATTTCCACCCATCCCCCGTACTATCCGCGATTTTATTGCCAACCCCAAGCCTACTGGCTATCAAAGTCTTCATGCCCGGGCCAATATCCATGGCCAGAATTATCTATTTAAGATTCGTACTAAGGAAATGGCCAAGCAGGCTACCTCAGGTATTATCCGGGACTGGTATTCAGAAGGAACGGTACCCTCTGGTTTTGAAAAAGAGATTACGGAGATGTTTAATATCATGGGAGCCGAGATTGATCTCTCCTACCGTGATATGATCGCGGCCAGCGGTAAGAAAGAGATATACACTTATACCCCTAAAGGTACCTGTATCTGTCTGTCTGGTCAGTCCATTGTCCTTGATTTTGCCTTTCAGGTTCATACCGAGCTTGGCCATCGCTGTATCGGTGCTAAGGTCGGTCAGCGTTTCGTCCCCCCTTCGTATCAGCTTTACGATGGTGCCCGGGTGCAGATTCTTACCCAGGATGATCCTGTCCATTTTAGTAGGGATATTTCCGCCCTGTGCCGTACCCCGCGGGCGCGCTCAGAACTAGCACGTGTGGCGCGGCGCAGACGGCATCGACTGGCTCGGGATGTGGGCAAGATCCTGCTCAGTCAGGAGTTGAAGCGCTATGGTATTCCGGTGACCTTGCTTGATAAGGAAGATATGGAGGAGGTGAGCGAATGTTTTGACCTACGCGACCAGACAGAGTTGTATCTCCGTATCGGTCAGGGTCTTTTACGTCTGCGGGAGGTGGTGTCTGCCATTAAAAGTCAGATGTATAGTGATCACCCCTCTCTCATGCCGCCCACCGGAGCTCTAAACTCTATTCAGCTTGACAGTGTTGATCCTGCCTGGGTGAAGTTGTCGCGCTGTTGTCATCCGCTACCCACAGAAAAACGGCTCTATGGTTTGCTTAGTGAACGTGGTTTATCCGTTCATCGTACTGAGTGTGCCAAGGTGCTTGAGCTTAAGGTGCAACGCGAGGATGTTATTGAGTTGCGCTGGAAATTCAAGGAGACTTGGCTCGATAAGCCCCAAACCCTTGATATCCCGGCAGGACATCGGCGCAGTAAGGTGCTTATGGCCCTGGCCAAGGCCCCGGATTATGTCATCATCCTTGATATGAATTCCCTCTCTGCCAAGGCAAAGGATGGCAGAACTGCCTGGGAGGTTAAATTTCAGGTGGATAATCTGCATCAACTGCGTGCCTTTCTACGCCATCTCCGCAAGACCTCCAGCCTTACCTTTGAGTTTGTTTTGGAACAGTAAAACAGGTGTCAGCTGTCAGTGAAATCAAGCCTTGATTTTTGCCGTTACAGTCTTTCAATCCCTTCTGCCAGGGCCTCAAGTCCAGGGCGATTCAGCAAGCGTATTTCTCCCCCTTTACTCTCTATATAGCCATTGGTGGCCATCTTTTTTAAGATCCGTGACAGGGTTTCCGGGATGGTGCCGAGTAGGCTGGCCAGTTGGGTTTTGGCTATGGCCAGGGTAACTATGTCTGCCCCATCAGCCTGCTCACTGAGCAGTAACAGGTGAACGGCCAGACGACCTGGCACCTCTTTAAGGGAAAGGGCCTCAATCATTTTTGAAAATTGTCTGAGGCGCAGGGAAAGGGTGCCCAGCATGGCCAGGGCCAGGGATGGTTGACGTTTGATGAGTTCCATGAACTCCTGGCGAGGAACAAAGGTTATGCGGCTTTTCTCCATGGCCATGGCATTGGCCGGGTAGGTGGTACCAGCAAAAACAGCCACCTCGGCAAAGGGCTCACCTGGCCCCAGGATATGAAGTATCTGTTCCTTGCCATCAAAGGAGAGCTTGTAGACCTTTATTCGGCCCTTCCGGACAATATAGAGGCCACGTGCCTCTTCTCCTTCCGTGAATATCTGTTGACTGCGTTTGAGCTCCTGGCTGACAATGATTTCAGCCAGGGCCTCTAGATCAGGGTTGTTGAGCCCTGCGAACATGGGAATTTGACGAAGTTGGTTTAGGTAGTCCATAGATATAGTTTCAATTTTTTAGTTTTTTGTAAGGAAGCTCACGGCCAGGGCATGCTCTTCTTGCATAATGGCATAGGCTGTGGGGAGCGTCTCGGGGAGGGAGCGGTTTCGTGATCGGGGCTGCAAGCTAATGATGGCAGTGTCTCCGTGCCAGGTAACACTGGTTGCCGCACTCTCCATAAAACCCAGTAAGGGCCAGATGGGTACAGATTTGCGTAAACATTCTTTGGCTGTCCAGAGCAGGCCTAGGGCTGCAAGATGCTGGTCAGCGAGGTCATTCAATATTCCTTCTTCTTCCTTAAGAACAAAGCGGCTCTGGACACGGTGCAGGGCTGCTGACAATTGCTGAATATCGATGCCACAGGGAAGTGAGGCGGCCAGCCCCACGGCAGTCGTACCGCTGTGGGAGATGGAGATATGCATTGTTTCATTCCCTGCCAACAGTGCCAGGGGCTTGCCTTGCTCCGTCGCCGTAATGGCAATATCCTTGGGGAGGAGAGATGTGTTGCTCAACTGGCAGACGGCATTTTTTACAGCCAGCCGACCAGCCAACCACTCATGGTGGCGTTTGGGGAAACGAAAGCTTGCAAGTTGCTGCTGTTCCTTTGCCGTGAGGTTACGTGCTGCCAGCTGGCTTGTCTCCTCCTCTTCTCCTTGCATCACCTGGCACATAGACCAGTGCGGCTTGCTGGCCCAGGTTAGGGAGGTCAGGTTGAGTTGTTTTGATATGTCGCTATGCTGCCAGGTCATCACTATGCTTGAGA
>JAOZSN010000123.1 GCA_029939635.1 Deltaproteobacteria bacterium | reverse complement strand
ACCCTGTCAAGAAAAAAAATCACTTTATTTATTTAATTTCGCTGAACAGTTACATTATTTTTTTCATTCCGATTTCTTGCAATTACAGGACGGTAGCCATCTCTACTTTATCTTTGCCAGGGACAAGGAGATATTAAAGGCACAGTTATGGAATTTGCAACTTGTTTTGTTGCTTGTCCTGGCCTGTACCTGGCTGATCTGTATCCCGCTGGGAATTTATGTAGCCCGGAAAACAATTAGCGAACCAATAGAGCGTTTGCTTGAGGGGGTGAATGATCTTAGGGAGGGGGGGCATACGAACGGCCGATTTCGGTGATGACTAATGGCGAGCTTGGTGTTTTAGCCAAATCTTTTAACGATATGGGTCAAGCCATCAAGCAGCGTGAGATAGGTTTGGAAAGGGCCAAAGAGGAATGGGAACGAACCTTTGATGCCATCAGTGATATCATCACTATTCAGGACAGGGAGTTTCGCATTACCCTGGCCAATCAGGCAACCTGTAATTTTCTTGATTTACGTCGTGATGAGATACAGGGACAATTCTGTTATAAGCTCTTTCATAATATTTCCATGCCTTGCCTTGGCTGCCCTACCTTGAAAACCCTGGAAGACAACAAGACCCACAGCGCTGAGGTGGTCTGTGATCGTCAGCAAGAGAAACGAAATTTGTTGTTTTGCTCTTCGCCGATTTTTGATGATGAGGAGAGGTGCATTGGTATTGTTTACAGTGCCAAGGATCTCACTGAAACCAAGGAGTTGGAAATCAGGCTGCAGCAAGCCCAAAAGATGGAGGCCATTGGTACCCTGGCCGGTGGTATTGCCCATGATTTTAATAATATTTTAACGCCAATCCTGGGCTATTCAGAGATGCTCATGGATGCGTTGCCAGAAGGCAGTCAGGAAAGGGCTGATGAGGAGCAGGTTGTTAAAGCAGCTAATCGCGCCAAGGAGCTTGTCAAACAGATACTGACCTTTAGCAGGCAGACCGAGCAAGAGCGAAATCCTGTCCAGGTTCATCTTGTTATCAAAGAAGCATTGAAGCTTATGCGTTCTTCCATGCCGGCAAATATAGAGATCAAGTCCAGTATTACTGTTGGTTGTTGCCAGGTGCTTGCTGATCCTACCCAGATTCACCAGGTGTTGATGAATTTATGCACCAATGCCTATCATGCCATGCGTGAAAGCGGTGGGGTTCTCACTGTCAGTCTTTCTGAGGTGGATATTGCCCCGGAGGATTATGCTGAAAATATTGGCCTGCAGTCTGGTAGATACCTGAGGCTGCTGGTGAGTGATACTGGCCATGGTATGGATAAGGTCTTGGTGAATAAAATATTTGACCCCTATTTCACCACCAAGAAAAAGGGGGAGGGTACCGGAGTTGGCCTTTCTGTGGTGCACGGTATTGTCAAGAGCCATCAGGGCCAGATTACCGTGTACAGTGAACCCGGCCACGGCACAGAATTCCATGTCTATCTGCCCTGTGTTGAATATTCTCAGGAGTCCTTGGTGGAACAACAGGAAATACCCCAGGGGCAACAGGAGAAGGTTCTGGTGGTGGATGATGAGGAGGCCATTGTCCAGTTATTGGGAAATATTCTTCGAAAACTTTGTTATGTAGTGATAACTAAGTCTAGTAGCACTGCGGCATTAGAGACATTTCGGGATGGGTATCAGGACATTGATCTGGTGGTGACGGATATGTCAATGCCTGGCCTGAGCGGTGCTGAACTGGCCGTTGAACTTTTGAAAATCAAGCCAGGGTTGCCCATTATTCTTTGTACTGGTTTTAGTGAGGTTATTGATGAAGAAAAGGCCAGGGCCGTTGGTTTTAAAGGTTTTCTCTTGAAACCCGTGCTGAAAAGGCAACTTGCCCTAGTGGCCAGAGAGGCCTTGGAGTCCATCTAAGTCTAACTGAAATAAGTGCTATGTCAGCCGATGGCTGTTTGGTTTAAGTGGGCCATAAGAAGGGGGGGCTCGGCAAGCGAAAATCCCCCCCTCCTTCTTTTTTTGTTGCATACTACTAAGGTGGTTTAGAAATCCAGGGTGGCCTGCCAGGCTGCCTTGATTTTGCCAAGATCGGCATTCATCACAGCCTGACCGTTTAGGCCACTCATCTTCATGGTCATTTCTTTAGTGACCGTACCCAGTTTGCCCAAACCCGTATCAGCCATGACGGCCTCAAATGCGGCGGCCTTATTTTGCTGTACCGTGACCACAAAGCGACTTTGTGACTCGGAGAAGAGCATCACATCATCACGTTCAATGCCTTCCATTGGGGCTTTTGTTAAATCAATCTCCATGCCTAGGTCACCTGAAAATGCGGTCTCGGCCAGGGCAACACCCAGGCCACCATCAGAGCAATCGTGACAGGAGGCCACCAAGCCATCAGCAATGGCCTGTTCCAGGGCGTGGAAACGGGGCAGGGAATCTTCCTCGCGTACCACCGGGACATTATTGCCAATGGCGCCATGCTCAACGGCATACTCGCTGGCTCCCAGCTCATTATAGGTTGTCCCTAAGACATAGACGATATCGCCGGCCTGCTTGGCATCCATGGTCACGGCCTTACGCACATCGTCGATCTTGGCAATGACGGAGAAGAGCAGGGTAGGGGGGATGGAAATTTTGGTGCCCTCCATCATGTAGTCATTCTTCATGGAGTCTTTGCCGGAGATGGGCGGCACATTATATACCTTGGCATAATGGGCCAAGGCACGGTTGGCGCGCACCAACTGGGCCAGTTTATAATGGCCGTCCGGAGTCTTCTCTGACTGGATGGGGTCGCACCAGCAGAAGTTGTCGAGACCAGCCATCACCTTCATGCTACCACCCACACAGATGGCGTTACGTACTGCCTCATCCATGGCTGCCGCCACCATATGGTAGGTGTCGATGTCGGAGTAACGTGGACATACACCGTGGGAGATGACTAGCCCGGCAAAGCTATCAAAGACGGGGCGTACCACTGCGGCATCAGATGGGCCATCATTCTGGGCCCCGGTGAGGGGTTTAACCACCGAGGCACCTTGCACCTCATGGTCATACTGGCGGACAACATATTCCTTAGAGCAGATATTGAGGCGACCTAGCATGGTGGTCAGTTCGGCTTCAAGGTCTGGCGTGGCTGGTAAGGTAGGTTCGTCCCAGGTCTTTTGTTGCCATTTGGCCTGCATCTCCATGGGGGGCAGGGCCTTGTAGACAAACTCCATATCGAGGTAGGCCACGGTCTTGCCATCATAGAGGCAGTGGAATTTGCCTGAATCGGTGAAGGTACCTAACACGGTGGCCTCTGTGTCCATCTTGGTGCAGAGATTCATGAATTCTTCGAGCTTCTCGGGCTGCACGGCCAGGGTCATACGTTCCTGGGCCTCGGAGAGAAAAATCTCCCACGGCTGCAATCCCGCATATTTCAAGGGGCAGCGGTCAAGGTGCAGCTCAAAGCCATTGGTGAATTCGCCCATTTCGCCCACGGAGGATGACAGGCCGCCTGCACCATTATCGGTGATGCAGCGGTACAGGCCTAGGTCACGTGCCTTGATCAGGCAGTCAAACATCTTTTTCTGGGTAATGGGATCACCGATCTGTACGGCAGTGGCAGGCGAATTTTCATTCAGCTCTTCAGATGAGAATGTGGCACCATGGATGCCGTCCTTGCCGATACGGCCACCAGTCATAACAATGATGTCACCAGGCAGGGCAATCTTGTCCTCTGAAGGTTTGCCGTGCATTAATGTTGGCATGATGCCCACGGTGCCGCAGAACACTAAGGGTTTGCCGGCATAACGGTCATCAAAATAGAGGGAGCCGTTGACGGTGGGGATGCCAGACTTGTTGCCGCCATGCTCAACACCGGTTCGGACCCCTTCAAAGATACGCTTGGGGTGGAGTAGTCGGGCTGGTATTGCCTTGTCGTAAAATGGGGTGGCAAAGCAGAACATATTGGTGTTGCACATGAGTTTAGCGCCCATGCCAGTACCAAAGGGGTCACGGTTTACGCCAACTATGCCGGTAAGGGCTCCGCCGTATGGGTCAAGGGCTGAGGGGGAGTTATGGGTCTCCACCTTGAATACCACATTCCAGTCGTCATTAAAGCTGATTACCCCGGCATTATCCTTGAACACTGACAGGCACCAGTCATCATCACCCATCTTGGCGCGAATATCAGCGGTGGGCTGGCGGATACAGGTGTCAAAGAGGGAGGTGATGGTCTCGGTGGTACCTGCATCCAGATCCTCATACTCAATATTGCCGGCAAAGATCTTATGCTTGCAATGCTCTGACCAGGTCTGGGCCAGGGCCTCAAGCTCTACATCTGCCGCTTTTTCAGAGAGGCCCATCTTTTGGCGTTGTTCCAGGATATCGGGGCGTTGTAGATAATCACGGATAAACTTCATCTCTTCCAGGGTGAGGGCCAGAATGCCTTCCTTGGAGATACGCATTAACTCATCAGCGCTGATGTTGAGATCTATCGGCGCCACCACGGCCTGGGAGTTGTCAATGACCTTCACCGATTGTGGCTTGAAACCACCAGCCTTAACAAAATCTTCTTTGTTAATAATATTGAAGTATTGGATGAGTTCATTGGCCAGGCCCTGCTTGGCAATGGTCTCGACATCATCTTGGCTCAGCGTGCCCTTGCAGAGAAACTGGGTGGAGGTATAGACCGCCTCCTCATTGTTAAGCTTACGGCCAATCATCAGCTCCAAGGCCTGGGCCGCAGTATGGCCTTCATTATCAGTAACACCGGGCCTGAAACCCACCTCAATAAGCCAGTCAAAGTCATAATCCCAATCCAGGGCCAAGGGGCCAAGGGACCAATCCTGGGTGACTGGGTCAGAGTAGGGGCCAACGGCAGCGGCCTTCAGCTGTTCATCGTTAATGTCGGCCTCCACCGTAAAGACCTTAATGGTACGGACAGAGTCTACAGGTAAGTGCAGATCATTTTTAATACGGTTACAGGTGGTTTCACCAAAAGAATCACGAAAGGCCGGTTTTAGACCGACCTGGATGCGTGCTAGCATGGAGAGGCTCCTAAAAATATGGTAAGGTAGAAAAAAATGTAGTTAAGATGTATAGTTAGCGTTTCGCGCTTCAATATTTTGAAATTGAAAACATGAAATAGTACTATATACTAGATCAGTCATTAATTTGAAATGAGGATTGCTTATTTTTTCTTTTCTATTCGTGTGACCAATGGACTTACTTAAAGATAATAAATATTTGATAGACCTATTGCTACGCAACCACTGTATCTCTGCCACCCAGGCGAAGTTCATTGTGGAGCATAAGCATCAGCAGGCCCAAAAGTTGGCACTTAAAATGCGTGACCAGGGGATAGATCGGTCGGAGCAACGTCTTGATCTGGTGGATGTTATCGTCTCGTTCCATCTTGAGAAGGCCAGTAAGCCTGAGGATGAACTGACTGAAGAAGATATCATTCAGGTGGTAGCCCAAGATCAAAATTTGCCATTTAAGAAGCTTGATCCCTTGGAACTCGATTTGGAGATTGTCACCAAGACAATTCCCCAGAACTTTGCCATGCGTCACCTCATTGTGCCCTTTGCCATTAAAAATGGTGTACTTGAGGTGGCTGTATATGCCCCGGATGTGAATTCGTTGTTGGAGGATATTGAGCGTGCCAACCAGGTAAAGATTAAACCTCACCTGGCTACCAAGAGTAACATCAAGAAGGTTTTGGCCGAATTCTTTGGCTTTCAGACCTCCATCTCTGAGGCCCAGGATTCTCTGGGTGGTCCCTCTGTAGATATTAGTAATTTAGAGCAGTTGATTAAGATTGGGTCAACCAAGGAAATCAGCTCATCTGATAAGAATATTAAAGGTGCAGTAAACCACATGTTTAATTACGCCTTTGATGAGCGAGCCTCAGATATTCACATTGAGCCGAAGCGGGAGAAGAGCCTGGTACGGTTTCGTATTGACGGTGTTCTTCATACTATCTATGAGTTGCCCAAGGTGGTGCATGCCGCCATGGTGAGTCGTATCAAGTTTCTTGCCCGTCTGGATATTGCTGAAAAACGACGGCCCCAGGATGGACGGATTAAAGTAGAGCATCATGGCCAGGAGGCAGAGATTCGTGTCTCCACTGTGCCGGTCTCTTTTGGTGAAAAGACCGTGTTGCGTATCTTAAATTCTGAGGTGTTGTTTCAGGATATTGCCGATATTGGATTTAATGAACGTGACGTGGCGGTGTATAGATCATTTATGGAGGCACCTCACGGTATCATGTTAGTGACAGGACCGACCGGTAGCGGTAAGTCCACCACTCTCTACTCCACCCTGCATCAGGTGGCTTCACCAGAGATCAATATCACCACGGTGGAGGATCCGGTGGAGATGGTCTTTGAGGAATTTAACCAGATCTCGGTGCAGAATCAGATTGATGTCACCTTCTCCACTATTTTACGAAATATTCTGCGTCAGGACCCTGATATTATCATGATTGGTGAGATTCGCGATAATGAGACGGCAGCCCATGCCGTGCAGGCAGCCCTTACCGGTCATCTTGTCTTCTCCACCTTGCACACCAACGATGCGGTAACTGCCATTACCCGCCTCTCAGAGCTGGGGGTGCAGCCCTTTTTGGTGGCCTCCACCATGCTTGGTGCCCTGGCCCAGCGTCTGGTGCGGCGCATTTGTCCAGAATGTCAGGTGGAGGTGGTAAAGGCAGTGACTGAGTTGCAGGGCTTTGGCTTTCCACTACCCAACGCCATGGAACTAACCCTGCATGAAGGGGCAGGTTGCAAGAAATGCCGTGGTACCGGCTATCTGGGCCGGTGTGGTATTTTTGAAATTTTTCCCATGTCTGATGGCATTAATCGTTTGGTTGTAGAGGGGGTGCCTGCCTCGGAAATTCAGAATGTCGCCATTAATGAAGGTATGACAACATTAAAAGAAGATGCCTGGGATAAGGTGATGGCAGGTGTGACTACCTTTGCAGAGGCGGTAAGGGTAACAGGCGCAGCGTAAGGTGACTATGTTTTGACCTGATCTTGCAGATGCCAGCAATTAGCTTACTGTCTGTTTTTCGCCATTTTCAGGTGATACCTTATTGTTTGTCTGTTTGGGACATAATGCGATTGAAGGTGCCATCTTTTTTTATCTCAGCAAGGGCCTTGGAAAAAAGAGAGGCCAGATGTTTGCCTGTTTTGTCAGCCTGAAAGGCGTAGTAGACATCTTGGCTGGATAGTGGTTGGCTTGATTGGTAGCTGATATTGTTTTTGCCGCTTTGTTGGATGGCTGTGAGCCCTGATTTTTCTTCCACCACAAAAATATCAATGCGCCCAGCATCTAGTTTTTTCATGTTGGCGATGTCGTTTTGTGCAGTCATAATAGTAAAGGTTGAGTTGTTCGTTATTTGTTTCGCGTATGGATAGCCTAGTGTTATTCCAACTTTTTTCCCGGCAAGATCGGTAATTCCGTTAACTGGTGGCCTGTCATTTTTGGTGAAAGCAAAATCTTTTTTGATATAAATCGGATCTGATTTGGCTATTTCCTTGGTGACCATAACGTCAAGTGCTGGGAAAAAACCGTGGAAATTGTTGTCATGGAATAGCTTTGCGGTTCTTTTGGGAGGCAATACTTTTATGGTGATGTTTATCTGGCTGCGTTTGGCTATTTCTTTTGTTAAATCAATAAATACACCTGTGTTTTCATCTTCTACCATTAATGGGATAGGGAAAGTTGCAATGGTGTAGTTTTCTTCTTCTGCGTGACTTAAACCTGTAAAGGTAAGAAGAATACAAAGCAGAAAATAAATGATATGTTTTTGCATGGTTTTCTCCTCGGAAATATTGAGAGTTTGAAAAATATAATTAAAAGTTTAGCGCATAAAATGCTAAAGGTAAAATGCAATCTTGAATTTATATTGGTTTAATCGAAAAATCCATATGTCTTAAGGAACTGAGCAGGGAAAATGTCTGGAAAAAGTATCGCAAAAAATAAAAAGGCGTATCATGAGTATCAGATCGGTGATGTGCTGGAATGCGGCATGGTGCTCCTTGGCCCTGAAGTGAAGTCTATTCGGGCTGGCAGGGTTAATATGAAGGATAGCTATGCAGCTATAAAAAATGGCGAGGTGTGGGTCTATAACCTGCATATTTCGGCCTATAAATTTGCTTCATATGCAGCTCCTGATCCGTTGCGCAAACGCAAATTGCTGCTCAATAAACGGGAGATTAACAAACTTGTTGGTAAGACCCAGGAGCGTGGATTTTCTCTGATCCCTGTGAAGATGTATTTCACCGGCAAAGGGAAGGTAAAGCTGGGGCTGGGGCTGGCCAAGGGTAAAAAGCTTTATGATAAACGGCAAACATTAAAGAAAAAGCAGGCTGATCGTGAGATGGCACGTATTCGCAAAGACTATCGCTGAGAAATAAAGGGTTTGCACTTACTGTTTAAGTGCTTATACTCTGTGGACAATTTTTCTTAGGAGCCATATTGTTAAGGTATAGCAATGGCTCTGGTTACAAAAAAAATATGGGGGTGAAACGGCTTCGACGGGGATATACAAGCTCGGGTTGCATGTCGAGAATTCTATCTTTCTCGTAAACTTTGATAGAACTACTAAAATAGTCGCAGATGACTATCAATATGCCGTTGCAGCATAAATAAGCAACTGTTCTTCCCTGTTATTCTTGCGGACGGGGTCTGAACATCGACTAGCGAGATAGCCTCCTTACTGTGTGGATGGGTTTGGCGGCGAAATAAAATCTTCCAATAGTGGTAAAAGCTCCTGGTCTCGGTGGAACTGCATCACGATAAGCACTTAAGCGGGAATAAACATGTAGAAACCTGTAGGGGAGTATTTTCGGACCCGGGTTCAACTCCCGGCACCTCCACCATTTT
>JAOZSN010000014.1:23187-27720 GCA_029939635.1 Deltaproteobacteria bacterium | reverse complement strand
GTGCCTTTTTTAGAACAGAAAAATTGCTCTGTTGTCTTTGTCTCAACCTTCAATCTTCAGCCTGAAAAGCTAACCAAATGAACTACATAAGTACCAGGGGCGGCATTGCCCCCATTTCTTTTACCGAAGCAGTGATGATGGGCTTGGCCACCGACGGTGGTCTGCTGCTGCCTACCTCCTTCCCTGAAATTTCAGATACTCAGCTAACTGCATGGCGTACTCTCTCCTATCCTGAACTGGCCTTTGAGGTGATCAGTCTCTTTGCCACTGATATTCCCCGCGCTGATCTGCGGGAGTTGGTGAATAAATCCTATGCCACCTTTGATCACCCAGAGGTCACTCCTTTGGTGCAGCAGGGTGATATTCATATCATGGAGCTCTTTCACGGTCCGACCCTGGCCTTTAAAGATGTGGCCTTACAGTTTCTTGGCAATGTCTTTGAGTATCTTTTAAGGCAGAGTGGTGGCCAGATGAATATCCTTGGTGCCACCAGCGGTGATACCGGCTCGGCGGCAATTTATGGCGTACGCGGTAAGGAGAGGATTAATATCTTCATCCTCCACCCCCATAAACGGGTGAGCCGTATCCAGGAATTGCAGATGACTACGGTGCTGGATGAAAACGTCCATAATCTGGCCATTGAAGGTACCTTTGATGATGGCCAGGCCATTGTTAAAGCGATCTTTAATGATTTGGATTTCAAGGAGAAGTATCAGCTCGGTGCCATAAATTCCATCAACTGGGCGCGCATTGTTGCCCAGGTGGTCTACTACATCTATGCGGCCTTGCAACTTACGAGTAAAGGGGCTGAACAGGTTGATTTCTCTGTGCCCACAGGCAATTTTGGTGATATTTTTGCAGGCTATATTGCCCGCCGCCTGTTGCCTGGGCATATTCGTCGTCTGGTCTTGGCTACCAACGAAAATGATTTGCTGAGCCGCTTTGTCAATGAGGGTGAATACTCCCTGAGAAAGGTGGTGCAGACCTCAAGCCCATCCATGGATATTCAGCTGGCCAGTAATTTTGAGCGTTTTCTTTACTTTCTCTATGATGAAGATAGCGCCAGAACCAAAGAGGCCATGGAGCAGTTCAGCGCCAGTGGCAGGCTACAATTTACTGCTGCTGAGCAGGAAAAGATCAGTCAGCAGTTTTTGTCGCGCTCAGTGGATCAGTTGCAGACCAAAGAGACCATTGCTGATTTTTATAGCCAGTATGGGTATATTCTTGATCCTCATACGGCTGTGGGTGTCAAGGCTGGGCAGGATATGCGGCAGGATGGTGTCCCTATGGTCTGCCTGTCCACGGCCCATCCTGCCAAGTTTGGTGAGGCCGTGACCCAGGCCATTGGTCGTGAACCAGAGTTGCCGGAAAGCTTTGTTGGTCTGGGCCAGCGCCTTAGTCGTTGTCAGGTGGTGCCAGCCGAGCAAGCTAGGATAAAGGCAGCTATTGAGGAGAGTGGACTACGTTGAGGGAGAAATGCTGCGTGGAACTTCTATAAGAATCTTGCGGGATTGCCGTGAATAATTTATAACAATGTGAATTGTTTTAAACGTGCAAAAAGCTTAAGATTAGGCTAACGCCACACGTACTATCACTCGGCTGTGAATTTTTGAAATTAGACCTTGGCCTCGGGCCAGAGATTATGAGACGTTATATAAGGAGAATACAAGTATGCTGATTCAAGACTGGATGGCCAAGGATGTGTTGACCGTTGACGAGAATACTTCTCTCATGCGGGCTACCCGGATTATGAAAGAAAATGCGATCCGTCGCTTGCCAGTAGTCTCCCACGGCAAGGTGACCGGTATTGTCACTGATCGTGACGTGAAGGATGCCTCTCCTTCAAAAAATACCTCCCTTGATGTTCATGAACTCTACTACCTACTTAGTGAGATGAAGGTAAATGAGGTAATGACTCCCAGTCCTCTCACCCTGAAGGGCTATGATTCACTGGAAAAGGCTGCTGTTGTTATGCTGGAGAAAAAAATCTCTGGTGTACCCATTGTTGGTGATGATGATGTTTTACAGGGTCTTCTCAGTGAGACAGATGTTTTACGTGGTTTTATCCACTCCACCGGCATTAAAGATGGTGCTATCCAATTTGTCTTAGATCTTATCGATCAGCCAGGTTCTGTCACTGAGGTTGTGAAGAGTATGCGTGAGCATAACGCTCGAGTCATCAGTGTTTTGACTTCATTTGAGGATGCAGTTGCTGGCAAGAAGCGGGTTGCGATTCGGGTTATGGCTGAAGATGGTTGTAATTGTGAAGAACTTACCGAACACCTCACCAGCACTTTTACTGTGGTCTACCATGGTATGGATGAGCTGGAGTAGGTTTAACTACAGTTTTTTGTTTCAAGTTGCCTGTTTCAAGTTGTCGGATCATTGAACTGGCAACTCATAACTGGAAACAGTCTTTTCTCCCCCCTGCATTTAATTATGCTGGGGGGATTTTTTTGGGTTATTTCGAGCCGTAGTCATAATGTGATTGCTACCCAACGTCTGCAACCAGCGACTGGCCCAAAATGGTAACCAGCGCTCACGGTTGAGTTGGTTTGGTGCCAGTGCACCTGTTTGCCGGTTAATGGGTTGAAAGACGATGCCACTGGGTACAGCAAATGAACGCACTTTAGCTCCAGCTGTTATGTGTCGCATGAAATCCAGCCAAATAGGGGCACACGCCCTGCCGCCAGTCTCCCGTCTACCCAATGGTTTCTTTAGATCAAATCCCATCCAGACACCGGTAGCCATCTCCGGAGTGTAGCCAATAAACCAGGCATCCATGTTTTTATCTGTGGTGCCGGTTTTGCCAGCAGAATGGCCTGGGAGTCCCCATGCCTTTTTTCCTGTTCCCTCGCGGATAACATCCTGCAAGAGGCGGGTGACCTGGAAGGCCGCACGCGGATCAAGGACCTGTTTGGGATGGGGCAGGTTTTCCTCTAGCACCTTGCCATGCCGGTCAAGAATGCGGGTGATAAAAATCGGTTTTTGGAAGGACCCACCAGTGGCAAAGACGGTGTACGCAGAGGTTAGTTCCAGCAGGGATACCTCTGATGCCCCTAAGGCCATAGAGAGGTTTGGATGAAGATTCGAGTTGATGCCCATCTGTCGGGCCAAGAAGATGACATTTTTAATGCCCACCTCCTGCAAAAGCTTAATGGCAATAACATTGCGCGACTTAATAAGGGCGGTACTTAAAGTGGTGGGGCCGTAATGTTTGCCTGAAAAGTTGCGGGGTCGCCAGTTTTTTTGATTTTTCTTGCCAGGCAGGTCAAGGGGTTCATCCATAAGAATGGAGGCCGGGGAAAAGGCGGTATTAAACGCCTGGGCATAGACCAGTGGCTTGAATGCTGACCCTGGCTGGCGCCTGGCCTGGGAGGCCCGGTCAAATTGACTTTTGTAAAAATGCACACCACCGGTAAGGGCGCGTACCTTGCCGCTTTTGTTCTCAATGGTTACCAAGGCAGCCTGGGGTGTCTTTCGTCTTCCCTTGCCACTACGCAAGGCCCAGGCTGCAACTCCTTTTTCAATGGAGGTAGCTGCCTGGCGCTGAAAGGCTGGGTCAAGGGTGGTCTCCACGGTAAAGCCACCACGCATAACTTTTTCTTTGCCATACTTTCTGACAAGGGTGTTGCGCACATGTTGGAGGAAGTAACGGGCCTGGACAAAGTCTTGACGGCGGGGTGCCCACAGCAGTGGTTTGTCATACGCCTTTCGTGCTGCTGTGTCACTGATAAAGCCCTCATCCGCCATCCTGTTTAAGACGTAACGCTGCCGTTTTTTGGCGGCAGCATAATTCTTGAAGGGGGAGTAGCGGCTTGGTGCCTGGGGTAAGCCAGCCATGATGGCCATCTCGGGTAAATCAAGGTTGGCGGCGCTCTTGCCAAAATAGGTGCGAGACGCTGCCTCAACACCATAGGATTTTTCACCAAGGTATATCTGGTTAAGATAGATATGGAGAATCTGTTCTTTGCTGAGAACCTTGTCGATACGATAGGCGAGGATTGCCTCTTTAATTTTGCGTATATAGGTCTTTTCCCGGCTGAGCAGCAGAGAACGCGCCACCTGCTGGGTGATGGTGGAACCACCTTGACCACGACCGCCACTGCGGAGATTATTGATGACAGCACGCAGGATGGAGATGCCGTCTACCCCAACATGGTCATAGAAACGGGCATCCTCGGCAGCGACAAAGGCCTTGGGGAGCAAGGGTGACATGTCCTCAATGGGAATAACCACACGGTTTTCCAGATAGATGCGGTCAATGATGTTGCCGTACCGATCCTTAATGATGGTTGTCTCAGGTGGGAGATAGGCCGAGAGGGATTTGATACTGGGGATGTTTAAGGCAACAAAGATAAAGAGCAGGATGGCTATAAAACCGGTGAGCAGCAGGGCCAAAATGATAAAAAAAAGGCCGATATGATTCTGGTTCCAGTGCAGAACAAGGGGTTTGGTTGGCTTTTTTTTTGAAAAAAGACTCATCTACAGCAACCTGGAATGAAAAAGGCTACCCTAGTGGGGCAGCCTTTT
>JAOZSN010000014.1:0-23087 GCA_029939635.1 Deltaproteobacteria bacterium | reverse complement strand
CCACCAACACTGAATGTGAACATCATGGCAAAAGCAGCAGCATAGATGAGTGATTTTTTCATTTCTCTTTCTCCCTAATAATGAGTGTGATTTCCATAACCTAAAATGGAAATAGTAAAACAAAAACTATAGTATTATAAATTTAAACTACCCGTTTGCTTATTCCTTTCCCTTTTATTTGTCAAGAATAATCAACCCTTAAACCTATAGCGCTAATTTGACCCATAACTATGTAGGCCGGAAAGAAGAAAGTTAACCCCGTAATATGTAAAAATCACACATAAAAAACCACCGATGGCCAGTAGGGCAATGGTTTTGCCTTGCCAGCCGCGCGTCAGACGGGCATGGAGTACCGCAGCATAGAAAAACCAGGTGATGAGAGACCAGGTTTCTTTGGGGTCCCAACTCCAGTAAGTACCCCAGGCTGAATTGGCCCAGACCGCGCCGGTTATGATGCCAGCGGTGAGCCAGAGAAAGCCAAAGATCATGGTATTATGAATCATATCATCAATGGTCTTATGATCCGGCAGCAGGGAGGAAAAACCTTGTCCTAAAGAGTCCTTCAATAGGTACATAATGCCCAGGCCACAGGCCACAGCAAATGCGGCATAGCCAATAAAACAGGTTACCACATGGGCAATGAGCCAGTTTGATTGCAGGGCAGGAATGAGAGGATTGATCTCCTGATTGAAACCGCCATAGGAGGCATAGGCCATGGAAAAGGCGGCAAATGGCATGGCAAAGGCACCAATGACCCGGTTTTTAAATTTCCATTCCAGCAACAGGTAAAAGGCGGCAATGGACCAGGAGAAAAAGACCAGGGATTCAAACATATTGGTCAATGGCGCATGACCAGCACCGATTTGATACGATTCATACCAGCGTAGTCCCAGGGCTCCAGTCTGTACTACGAGGGTGAGTATAGTGATAATAGTACCAGCGATCCCTGTCTTATCTGAGCGGAAGAGCATGGCACCAATATAAATGGCCGAAGCCAGAAGATAGCCAAAGATGGAAATACCTAAAAGCTGTGAACTGTCCATTAACGCGCCTCGATATTCTGCTGATTACTGATTTTCTCAGTGATGTTATTAAAGGTAGTGCTGAAGCCTTGTTTGTTTTTATTGCTACTGCCGCTGACCATGATGTTTTTACCACTGATAATCAGCCAGATCCGTTGGTGAGACATGAAAAACGCTATGTACAGGCCAATGAGCATTAAAGTACAGCCAAGATACACCACCCAGACACCTGGATCCTTGGAAACCTGCAGGCCGGTGGAGAAGAATTCTTTGACATGGAAGGTGTAGTCAGTACCATCTCCCTGTTTAAAGAGTTCCTTGCCATTATCATCAATGAGCAGGGTCTGTTGGCCCTTAGTTTCGTCAGAGACCAGCAGGCGATAGCGATAGGTCATGGGGATTTCAGTGGGTAGAACCTCTTGGATACCAAAGAGCAAATTTTCGGCTGGCCAGCGCACAGCTTCCCTGGCAGTGGTCAGAAAACGTTCCTGGCTACCGGTCTGATTATTCGTTACGTTGATGAGTATTTTCTTGTGGGGCTCAAAGCTGGATTGATAGAATGTCCAGCCTTTATAAGACATGGGGTGGTTCACCTCAATAACCTTACGGGCCATTTCTTTGCCGTTCTCTGAAATAACCAGTTCTGATTGATATTCTTTCGGTGCCCCAGTGTGGTAGCGGGTCATGGTGAACCAGTCACAGCGAACCGTAAAACCAAGGGGGATGGGGGTGCCGGTTTTAAATTCAAAAATTTTATCTGTGTCATAGGTCTCGGGGATATTTATGCCACCGCTATGCCCAAAGTTAGAGCCGATAAGTGCTCCAACAATAATGACCAAGATAGAAAAATGGACAACGTAGACACCCATTCTGCTCCAAGGGCTTTTCTGGCTGAAAAGAATAGTGTCTCCCTTGTCATCTGTGGTGCTACTGGTTTTCCAGCCAGCTGCTGCCATGGTTTCTTTTAGCTGCTCAGCGCTTTTTTCACTTTCTGTTGAACTGGAAAACTCGTGCCGGAAGGGCATGGAGTTGATTTTGCCGGTGGAGAGTGACAGATTATCCAGAGTTACAATCTTCCAGACCGCGGGCAGTCGTTCAATGGAGCAGACAATGAGGTTTATCGCCAGCAGACCGACAAGGGCCTCAAACCAGAGGGCTGTGTACATGTTGTCCAGGCTTAACTGCATGGTGATCTGCGTTAAAATTGCCGGCAGATTACCAGGGGTCGCCATGAAATTTGCGAGCACTCGACTATAAAAGGCGGTGAATTGAGCCGGGGACTCCCCTTGGGGAATGATGGTGCCCAAAATGGAGGCAGCAGCCAACACAAAGAGAACAAAGAGAGCCAGCTTAACTGAGGAAAAGAAGAGCCAAATACTATTTTTTTTCTGTTTCATAAAGTCTGGGAGTAGGGGGAATAAAAAAAGAAGATTGTGACGGAAAAGAGAGTTTCTTGTACCATGGACGAAAAGAGGGTGTCAAATTAATTGGCTATGAATTTTGTCAGATGGTTAAGCTGGGACAAAAGTTCCCTTTTTTCTAAATCCACAAAGGTTTATTTGGGGGGAGAAAAAACTTGCCAAATAGCTGTTGGGAATGTATATAAGATCGTTTTTACTCTTCCTTGGCTGGGAGAGAAAATTGGGTTGTCCTCGTTCCTGCCTGGCAGGGGCGCTACATATATTAGGAGAAAAACAAATGGCTCGTGAATGTGAAATCTGCGGAAAGAAACCTGTAACTGGCAATAATGTCAGCCATGCCCATAATAAGACCCGTCGCCGTTGGCTCCCAAACCTGCAAAGGGTTCGGGTTGCTACTAGCACTGGTAATTCAAAGCGCATGCGGGTCTGTACACGTTGTCTGCGCTCTGGCGCAGTAACTAAGCCTTTGGTAAAATCTGTATAGTAGTACCAGCAGTTCTGGAGAATTTTGAAAAGCCTGTGTGGGATATCCCATACAGGCTTTTTTAGGTTGTTTTGTTTCAATGTAACTGCCCTGCTGCATTGTTACAGAGCGAGTTATTGGTACTAATGCGCTTTCGTTGGATAATTGCGTTTCAACTTTGCTTGAATGAGTGAAGAGCTCGGAGACCTTATGTTTCGTTTTTCCTATCTTGTTTTTCTCCTTTTAGGAGTGCTGTGTTTTGTCGGCTGTGGCAAAGGTGGTGGCCCAACAGGGCCTCAGTTTGTTGCGACAACTCCTGCTCTTGCTGATTTTGCGAACCTTAAGTTTGATAGCAAGCTCTATCTTGCAGATATGGAAGAGGTGGTAATCGGAGAAATTTGGCTGGCTCGGGTTAAAGGCGCTATCTTGCCAGCCAACGCATTTCTTGTTGTCAGGCCGCAAGAAAATCGCTTCCTAGTGGAGACTAAGAAAATTGCTCCTACTCAACTCCAGGAAACCCTTAGTGAGACTTTGAGCCGTTCTCTGCAGGCATATAGCAATGGCAGTGGTTTAGATTCAAAGTCTTTGACCGTCCAGGCCATGGTGGTTGAGGCAAACCCTGGCAGTCGTGTTGCCCGATATCTCATCGGTATTATGGGGGCAGGTAAGGCCTCGGTGACCGTAGTGGTGGAAGTTTTCGAGCCAGGCCAGGCCAAACCGTCCCTTCGTCTCGTTGCGAAAGGTTCGTTGGCTAAGGGTGATTATGGTGGTGATTCTTCGAAATTGTTGCAGGCCATTATCGAGGATGTAACCACCAAACTGGCTGAGCATTTACTGGCACAGCTTTCTGGCGAATAGGGCTCGCTCCTACAATCCAGCTGCGTATTCAAAAAAGATTACAGTGTGCTAGTGGTTGGATATCGTCGTCAGCATATCTGTTAAAATAGCCTCTGCATCATTATACTCTTGTTGCTCTAAAAGTTCCTGGAGTACCCAAGCCTCGTCGTTATCAATGCTGAGCAGGGTATGACGCAGGGTGTAAAAGAGGGCTCGAGACTCTGGGGCGTGACTTGCTACCAGATTAGCAAGTTGCCTCAATTGCGTAATCTGATCTGGTGGGATGTTCTGACCATTGGTTGCTTCCGACTGGAAGGCTAACTCTGGAAATTCAGAGGCCAGGGCAATTTGCAAGGGAATCATGGTTTGTTGGAGATTGCTGAATAGGTCATTAATATAGGCCCGTTTGCCTCGCATATCAGCCTCCAGGTTGGAGGCTGTCTCACTGACAGCAACGGCACCGATATTGCCTGACACACTCTTTAGTGTGCGCACTAATTTTTGCGCTTCGTCGAACTGGTCATTGGCGATATACTTGCCAATAATGGGCAGAATTTCGCGATAATCACTGGCAAATTGGATGAGGAGGCTGCGCAGGAGTCGCCTATTGCCGGCTAAGCGTCGTAGGGACGATTCAATCTCTATGCCTGGGAGTGATTCAGGTAATTGTTGAAGATTAAGTGAAGATGTCGCTCCCTGACTGGGCATTGTTAGCGTATGTTTTTCGGGGGTTGCAGGTAAAGGTAGCCATTTTAACATTGAGCTCATCAGCTCGTTGGGGTCAATGGGTTTGCTGACGTGACCATTCATCCCCGCTTCAAGGCAACGTGCCTTGTCGCTGGACATGGCATAGGCTGTCATGGCCAAGATGGGCATTGCTTTGTCCTGTAGAGGCCCTAATCCAGCATGTTCCAGATCTCTAATATGTCGACTGGCGGTGAGACCATCCATGACTGGCATCTGGATATCCATGAGAACAAGGTCAAACTCTTGTTGCTTGACACGTTCCACGGCTTCAGCGCCATTGAGGGCCGTGGTGACGAGAATACCCCAAGACTCAAGAAGTTCCTTGGCCACCTGTTGGTTTAAGATATTATCCTCAACCAGCAGGATGTGACGATTTGCGGTCTTGTTCAGTAGGATCTGTTCCTGGGGAGTGGGGAGATCTCTTCGGGGGCTGCTAGGGGCACTCTTCTTCTTAAAGGCCTGGCCGATGGCCTTGGCCAGAGCCTTGCGATTCACTGGTTTGAAAAGTAGGCCATTCATACCCATGCTTTCTGTCTTACGGATAATTTCGTCTTGGCCATAGGCTGTGACAATAATAATGGCCGGACGGCTATCAGCTGCTGAACTTCTTTTAATAATATTGGCGCACTCCAGGCCATCCATGCCCTCCATCTTCCAGTCCATTAAAATAAGATCAAAGGGCCTTTTTTCTGCCTCCGCCTTTTGGGTCGCAGTAAGGGCCTGCTCGCCACTTGCTGCCAGTTGGGATGAGAGGCCCATGGCCTTGAGACTGATCTGGAAAATTCTTTGGACAGTGCTATTGTCATCCACTACCAGGACGCGAAGATTACGTAAACTTTTGGGGAGTTGGAGTCCATAGGCTGTGTCTTCGTCAGCCTTGGCAAATGTAAGCTCAAAGCTGAAGGTGGATCCTTGTCCCACCTGGCTCTCCACCTGCAACTTGCCCCCCATGAGGCTGACAAGCAGACGACTGATGGTTAGACCCAGACCCGTGCCTTCTTCAGGCTGGTTGGTACAGTTAAGCTGGCTGAATGCCTTGAAAATTTCGGCCTGCTGGCTTGGGGTCATTCCTATGCCGGTATCCATCACTGCAAAGCGTAGGGATACGTCGTGTTTTGTTTCTTGGATCAGTTCCGTGTTGACAATGATTTCACCCTGATGGGTAAATTTGGCGGCGTTATTGATTAGATTGATAAGGATTTGGTTGAGGCGCTGGGGATCACCCATGAGATTGCATGGTAAATTTTCCTGGGTGGCAATAATAAGTTCAACTTCTGGGTTGGTCTGGTTGGCAGAGATGATGTCAGAGGCTCGCTGGATAATTTCATCCAGGTTGAAGGCCGCTGATTCCAGTTCCAACTTTCCTGCTTCGATCTTGGAAAGATCAAGGATGTCGTTTACAATATTCAGCAGATTATGGGAGGCCTGGTCAATTTTTTCCAGATAGTCCTGCTGTTTGGTGCTAATTTCAGTATTAAGGATAAGGTGGGTCATGCCGATCACCGCATTGAGCGGTGTACGGATTTCGTGGCTCATCTTTGACAGAAAAGCACTCTTGCTTTTGCTGGCAGTCTCGGCTTGGCGGCTGGCCTCTTCTAGTTCTACCTGACGAATTTGGGTAGCAAGGCGTTGTTCTTGACGGAGATTGCCCATTTCCTGCTGGATAACGGTACGCAATTCCTTTTCGCTCACAGGAGCGATAAAGGCGTGGTGGATATGGGCGGTGTTGATGGCCCGTTGGAGGATTTCACAGTCGGGTTCGGTCAGTATTAAGAGGCGGAAAATATCTTTGAAGCTAGCTGAGATATCTGTAAAAAACTGAAGAATAGTCTCGGTGCCAGCGGAGGTGGTGGCAAGAACGGCATGGATTTCTTTATCCCGCAGAACCTGGCTGGCCTCCTGGCAGTTTAGAGCTATACTTACCTTAAAGCAGTGGTCATACTGCTCTTGGAAGTGACAGCCTTTATCTTGATCAGCGTCAAGATAAAGAACATGTGGCTTGTCTGTCCTAATCTCCTGCATGGTAATTATGTACCTGACTCATAGGCTGTGGTGCGAAAGAAAGGAAGAGCACCAAGGTTTAGAGTCGTAATATCAATATGGAAAATGGGGTTCATGGGGGATTTGCTAGGTGAAATCCCCATATCCTAGTAATCATAGTAATATGACCGCCTCTGCGTCAAATTATTTTAGGTATTCCCGGGAAATAAAAAGACTTTTAGATCCCTCTATATGTAAGGGGCAAGGCTATTCTGCGGGCTCAAAACCAATTTTGCTGATAGCATCTTTTATGGTTTGACGATCCACATTGCCGCTGTTGGTGAAAGATGCTTCATTGTTATCGAGATCGACGTTGATATCGTTTAGTCCCTCAATGGCGTCCAGAGATTTTGTGACGGATGAGGAACAGTGAGGGCATTTCATCCCATTTATTTTAATGGTTTCCAAGACTATTCTCCTTACTTTTAATGGTGATTTTGACGAGCATATTTTGTATTGGTAATATTCCAAAATAGTCATGGCCGCTGATTTGGGCAAGATGTATTATTGGGGGGCAGGGATTAATATTTATTTTTGTAAGTGAGAGATAGCAATGGCATTTAGGCAATTACAGACAGAGATTACAGGCATGCATTGTGCTGCCTGTTCAACGCGCATTGAAAAGGTGGTGGGGGCTCTGGTTGGTGTGGACGAGGCTGTGGTTAATCTGGCCAGTGCGTCCATATTCTTGGGGTGGCATGATGAGACCATCTCCCTTGCTGATATAGGCACGGCTATAAGTGAACTCGGCTTTGCCCTGGTTCTTCCCGCCACTGTTCGGCAGGTGGAACTTGAGTTGGGCGGCATGCACTGTGCTGCCTGTTCCAGTCGTATTGAAAAAGTGGTCACAGGCCTTGCTGGGGTGACGCACTGTACAGTGAATCTGGCCGCAGAGAGTTGCCAGCTAGAATTTGCACCAGAATCAATTACCTTACGGCAGATTCGCGGGGCAATCAGTGATCTCGGTTTTTCTGCCACTCTTGCCAGTGATGGGGGGCAGGCGAGTTTAGCAAACAAGCAGCAAGAACAGCATGATGCCTTGGCTGCCATGCAGGCTCGGCTCATTCCTTCTTTTCTGCTGGCCTTTATCATTATGGTTATCTCCATGGGCCACATGGTTGGTCTGCAGTTACCTCGGTTCATTCATCCAAATCATGCCCCGTTGAGTTTTGCTACACTGCAGTTCTGTCTTGTCTTGCCGGTTCTGTGGGTTGGCAGAAATTTTTATCAGCTAGGTATCCCGGCCTTGCTGCGTCGTATGCCAACCATGGATTCGCTCATTGCGGTGGGCACAGGTGCCGCCTTTGTCTATTCTAGTTGGAATTTGGTGGAGATTGGCCTGGGGATTGATCCGGTGGCCTTAGCCCATGATCTCTATTTTGAGTCAGCTGCTATGCTCATTGCCCTGGTCTCGTTGGGCAAGTATTTAGAGGCCAAGGCCAAGGCACGGACCTCAGAGGCAATCAGCAAGCTCATGAAGTTGGCTCCAGAGGAGGCAATTCTGCTAAAAGAGGGTGGCCAGGAAACTATCCTGGTAGAGGATATCCTGGCCGGTGATCATATTCTCGTGCGGCCAGGGGAACGTATCCCTGTGGATGGCATGGTGGTGGATGGTGGTTCCCGGGTGGATGAATCAATGCTCACCGGCGAGAGCCTGGCTGTGCAAAAATCTAAGGGGGATGCCCTTTTAAGTGGCACCTTAAACAGGCATGGAGCCCTCACCATGGCTGCCGAGAAGGTGGGTCAGGATACCATGCTGGCTCGCATCATCAAGCTTGTCCAGCAGGCCCAGGGCTCCAAGGCGCCCATTGCCAATCTGGCCGATCGCATCAGTCTTTATTTTGTGCCAATGGTCATGGCTATTGCCTGTGTGGCTGGGCTTTCCTGGTATTTTGTCGGCCAGGCGGATTTTAGTTTCAGCCTGCGTATTTTTATTGCCGTTCTGGTCATAGCCTGCCCCTGTGCCATGGGGCTGGCCACTCCAACCTCAATTATGGTAGGCATGGGACGTGGCGCCCAGTTGGGGGTGTTGATTAAGAATGGTGAGGTGTTGGAACGGGCCCAGCAGGTAAACACCATAGTCTTTGATAAGACTGGTACCTTGACCCATGGCCAGCCTCGCCTTACTGATTTTATGGCCTGTGCTGGAGCGATGGAGCGTGGCACGTTGTTGGCTCTGGTGGCTGGGGCGGAGAGTAGTTCGGAACATCCCTTGGCCGAGGCCATTGTACGTTCGGTCACTGAGGAGGGTATTATTTTCTCCAAGGCCAGGAGTTTTCAGGCCTTACCTGGCCAGGGTATTGAGGCAATAGTGGCGGATGACAGCCAACTCTTGTTGGGCAATATGCAACTCATGGAAGAACGGCAGGTAACAGGCATTGAGAGGGAGTGGTTGCAACAGGCTGAGGAGTTGGCTCAGCAGGGTAAGACAGCCCTTTATCTGGCCCTGGATGGCAGATTCCAGGCTCTCCTCGGCGTGGCAGACACGGTGAAGGGGGAGACCGCGGCCACCATTTCTAGGCTCCATGCCCTGGCCATTCATGTGGTTATGCTCACCGGTGATAACAGGCAAACGGCGCGGGCCATTGCAGAGCAGGTGGGTATTGATCAGGTTATTGCTCAGGTGTTGCCAGATGAAAAGGATACAGAAATAGCCCGTCTGCAGGATGAGGGCAGGGTGGTGGCCATGGTGGGTGATGGTCTCAATGATGCCCCGGCCCTGGCCCGTGCTGATGTGGGTATTGCCATGGGTACAGGCATTGACGTGGCCATTGAGTCGGGTGATATGGTGCTGATGCAGGGCAACTTGGATGGGGTCATTACTGCCATGGGCTTAAGCAGGGCAACCATGCGTAATATCAAGCAAAACCTGTTCTGGGCCTTTGCCTATAATATTGTTGGTGTTCCCGTGGCTGCTGGTGTTCTCTATATCTTTGGTGGGCCCACCCTCAATCCGATGATCGGCGGGGCTGCTATGGCCATGAGTTCCGTATCGGTGGTGAGTAATGCCCTGCGCTTGCGATTTTTTAAACCTTAACTCTTTCTGAACCCAAATAATTCTAGTTTGTTACCCCTGCGCAATTTTTACGATTTAGAAGATTGCTGGTTATTTTTTCCCTCTAATGATTTTTAACTGTTCCGTACTAAGGGGGGTAAGAAATTCCAGGCCCAGGCAAAATGGGTAGGGTTCGTTATCAAGCTTTTTATTGTACCAGCGCATCTTGCAGGGGATGGTGA
Source organism: Deltaproteobacteria bacterium (assembly GCA_029939635.1). Classification (GTDB taxonomy): domain Bacteria; phylum Desulfobacterota; class Desulfobulbia; order Desulfobulbales; family SURF-16; genus JAOZSN01. The sequence continues at coordinate 13,320 of JAOZSN010000014.1, read as the reverse complement.
GAGTTTTGTCGGCAGAAGAAGGAGAAATGGAGAGTTGCAGGGTTAAGGTCTCAGACTCTTGGGGAGCATAGGCCAAGTGGAGGCGGTCAATGAGGATGGCGGGCAAGATGATGCCGGCTCCATAGAAGCTGATGGCCTGGAGTTTGCCCTGCATGGAGGCCGAGGAGGCTAGGCCGTCTGGACCATCACTGAGGAAAATGCTGCATTCCTCGCTACTTTTGTATCTTTTCTCTCTGCGTCGTTCAGTTTCCATTAATCATAACCAATAATGAGGTGAATTTTTAAAAGAGACTATTTACCTGCCATCATCACAGAATCCCTCAGCTTATGATTCTAAGTTGTTTGGAGAGGGTGCGGGCTACTAGAGGTGCCACCGAGTATAGATCAAGGAGGTCATCACTTATGCGGCCCGGATAGGTGTCTGCTCCGATGACCTTGTTGATGCCATTGTCAATCATCCGTTGGCGACAATCTCCAGACAGCACAAGGTGGGTGGCAAAGAGGATGGTGTCTTTGGCGCCAGCGTCCAGGCAGCGTTTGGCTGTTTGGATAATAGAACCACCAGTGCGGATCATGTCATCACAGATGATGGCAGTTTTTCCTGCCACTACACCAGCCACCTGACCCACCATGGTCTTGTCTTTGGCAAAGCGATCCTTGTCAGCTGCAGTATGTGGGGCCCCTAGTTTGCCAGCCAGTCGCGCTACCCATTTAGAACGACCATAGTCAGGGGAGACCAGGACAAAATCGTCAAGCTGGAGCGATTCTATTTTTTTCACCACCAGCTCATCTGTCTGGATGTGTAGCGAGTGGATTTCCCCACCATGGGCGTGGAGTACGGCCTCGGAATGCAGATCAATAAAGGCGGTGAAGTCAGGGCGGGAACGGAAGATCTGTCGGGTCCGGGTGATACCTTTTGGTATCTCGTTAACTCCAGGTTTGGCCTGTTCCATGGTGGAATAGCCCAGGTAGGGGATGATAAGATTGATAGTGTGGGCCAGATAATAATTACAGCCACTTACCAAATCAAGTAATTCCTGTTGGGATGCGTCATCATGGGTGGCGGCAACAATGATAATATCGCGGCCAGCAATGTCCACAGGAAAGGTGTGGTGGACTTCCCCATCGGAAAATTGTTGTCTAATGACTTTGCTGAAATCGCAATCCAACTCATGGGCTACGGCTTGGCCAAGGGCCTCGGAGGCATATGTGGCCATGATGATCAGGTTGTCACGATCTGTTCGGTTCATTCTTTTAATTGGTAGGCTAAGGTTTAAGTGTTTAATTTCGTGTAACTTACTTTTACTGATATATATTGAAAAATGCAAATTTGCTGGAGTCGTATTTTGACCCTTGCCTCGGCCCTGACAATATGCTACAACCGCACTATGCCTGGATGGTGGAACTGGTAGACACCCGAGACTTAAAATCTCGTGGAGCATAGCTCCGTGCGAGTTCGATTCTCGCTCTAGGCACCAAAAAAAATAAGCGCAAATTCAAGTGGTTATCTTGAGTTTGCGCTTTTTTTATGTCTTCATGTTTGCTTTCTTGCAAACATGGTAGCTCAATTTTTTCTTGCTGTGAGAATGGGCCTGAAAGATAGCTCGTCAGAGTAGCAGTACATTTTGAAATAGTCTGGAATGACGGGTGGACTTACTCGAAAAGAGGTAGAGGTGAGCTAAATAAACTCACCTCTACCTGCCCAGTACCATGTACGTTTATAATTCTTACATGGTGTGAAGAGGAATTAATCTTTACTCTGCCGATTAGATAATAGGCTTCATGGCACTCATATACGAACGAAGCTCTTCACCAATTATTTCCACGCCAGTATAGCGAATGCCTTCATTGGCTGCGATAAGTTCAACGTTATCCACACCATTGCCGGTATCAGCCATGCCTTTACCTATCATGTCGGTGTCGATGTTCTTCATGAAATCGGTAAGCAATGGGCCAGCGGCATGGGCAAAGAGGTAGCAACCATATTCTGCGGTATCAGATATTACCACATTCATCTCGTATAACTTCTTACGGGCAATGGTGTTGGCAATAAGAGGTACCTCGTGCAGTGACTCATAATATGCTGACTCTGCCTTGATGCCTGCGGAAACCATGGTGTCAAAGGCCAGCTCAACACCACATTTAACCATGGCAACCATGAGGATGGCGTTGTCAAAATATTCTTGTTCTGGGATGTCAGCATCAGTACCTGTTGCTTTCTCAAAGGTAGTTTCTGCGGTTGCTGCCCGCCAGCCGAGAAGGTTTTTGTCATCATTTGCCCAATCTTCCATCATGGTGCGGGAAAAGTAACCGGACATGATATCATCCATATGCTTATGAAATAATGGCCTGAGGATATCAGTCATCTCATCGGCAAGTGCACAGGCCTTAATCTTAGCAGGATTGGACAAGCGATCCATCATGTTGGTAATGCCACCATGCTTTAATGCTTCGGTGATGGTTTCCCAGCCTTGTTGGATGAGTTTAGAGGCGTATCCTTCCTCAATACCCTTATCCATCATCTTGTCATAACAGAGAAGGGAGCCGGCCTGCAGCATGCCACAGAGGATGGTTTGCTCGCCCATGAGATCAGACTTAACCTCAGCAACAAAGGAGGACTCTAAGCAACCGGCACGGTCACCACCAGTGCCTGCCGCATATGCCTTGGCCAGATCCCAACCCATTCCTTGTGGATCATTCTCGCGATGAACAGCCAGCAGGGTAGGAACACCGAAACCACGCTTATACTCTTCACGAACTTCAGTGCCAGGGGATTTGGGGGCAACCATAATGACGGTGAGGTCTTTACGGATCTGCATTCCTTCTTCAACGATATTAAAACCATGGGAGTAGGAAAGACAGGCACCATCTTTCATCAGCGGCATGAAGGATGAAACCGCGTTGGTATGCTGCTTGTCCGGGGTAAGATTAATGACAAGATCAGCCGTGGGGATGAGTTCGTCATAGGTGCCCACGGTAAAATCGTTTTCAGTGGCATTTTTCCATGATTGGCGTTTTTCGCTAATGGCTGCTTCACGCAGGGTATACGATACGTCAAGACCGGAATCACGAAGGTTAAGTCCTTGATGCAGGCCTTGTGCTCCGCAACCAACAATAACAATTTTCTTGCCCATTAGGGCCTCAACGCCATTGAATTCAGACGGATCCATGAACCGACACTGGCCTAGTTCTTCTAATTGTAAACGTAGTGGTAAGGTGTTGAAATAATTTTCACCCATGATGGAGCTCCTGTTTGGTTAAAGTAATTGGAAAAATATATGTGACTCTAATGAAATTCAGTAAACGACGCTAGACTCCCGCCTGCGTGGGGATCCAGAATCTTCAACGGTTAAGCTGCTACCAGCTGAGTTTATCTATCTTGTCGTTACTCTATCAAAATAACACATTGCGTAAAGTGAATTAATTGGTTTACTGTGTTGCAGTTGTTGCAATATGGGGGCATGCATGGATATTAGAAATTTAAAACTCTTTAAACATCTGGCTGAATCTTTACATTTTGGCCGGACAAGCAGGGCCTGTAATATCACGGCTTCTGCCTTAACTCGGGTGATTCAGCGCCTGGAAGAGGAGCTTGGTTCATCGTTATTTATTCGGGATAATCGTTCCGTTGAGCTGAGTCCTGCCGGTTTTGTCTTTAAAAAATATGCTGAAGATGTCATTGGCCGGTGGGATGAATTACGGGATGATTTATCACACGATATCATGCTCAGTGGAGAAATCTCTCTCTACTGTTCTGTTACCGCAGCCTATACAATATTACCGTCAATCTTAGGAAAATTCCGCAAGGTGTATCCAGATCTACATTTAAACCTGCACACCGGTGATGCTGCCCAGGCAATATCAAAAATAGAAAACAACGAGGTTGATCTTACCATTGCGGCCTTGCCTGACACAATGCCAGGGCGTCTGGTGTATAAGAATATGGTCAGTACGCCCCTTGTTTTCATTGCTCCGGTTAATTATCCGGAAATTGTCAGGTATGCGGGAGAAAGAATAGATTGGCAAGAAACACCCATCATTTTAGCGAAACGTGGTTTGAGCCGTGAACGTATCGAGGGCTGGTTTCGCAAGAAGAAGTTTGCCCTTAATTTGTACGCCCAAGTTGCAGGAAATGAGGCCTTAATAGCCATGGTAAGTCTGGGCTATGGCGTAGCTGTTGTGCCTCTCTTGGTGTTAGAAAAAAGTCCCATGCGTGATCAGGTAGAAATCTTACAGGGTGCCCCAGAATTACAACCCTTTGCCATTGGCCTGTGCACCTTAAAAAAGAAAATGGCTAATCCTAAGATTATGGCCTTTTGGGAGATTGCGGAACAGGAGCGAGGTGGGACAGAAATGGATGTGTCTTCATAATCTGCTCCCTGCTGATTATATTTTCTTTCGGTGCTGGCCCAGATCAAAATCTTCAGGGCTTTTCAGCTGGTACAGTCGAACTTTGCGGCTGCGGGGGAACTCCCGTTTCAATAATTTCTTTATTAGTTTTGGCAACTCTCCCTGGTCAACCAGCCAATCCTTTTGCTGGTAGCCACGTTCACTGACGTGGAGGAGGCATTTGGAGTCTTTGATAATCGTCACCCCTCTGTTGCGCTTATAGGTGAGGATCTCCACGCCATGCCCCGCCTTATTTAACAGGGAGATAATTGTCTCAAGGACGTTGTTACGATTTACCAGGGCCATGATGAATATGTCTGAAAAGTAGGTGTGATGGAAGTGGGGTGATAGTCTTCAGCCTACTCTAACAGGGAACGGATGGCCTCGGCAATAGCATGGATGGCAAAGGGTTTTTGGATGTGCTGGCAGTGTGAGGCATTGACAAGATCCTGGATGCCACTTTCAAAGGCATAACCAGTGATAAAAAGGATGGGTTGTTTGGGCTGAATGGCTCGAATTTTATGGCTCATGTCCACACCACCCATAACGGGCATGATAACGTCACTGATCACCAAGGCAATGTCCTGCTGGTGTTCCGTAAAGGTTGTCAGCCCCTGCTTGCCGTTATTTGTCGTTATAACCTTATAGCCTAATTGTTCAAGGGTGGCGGTGAGCATGGTGCGTACATCTGGGTTATCTTCCACCAGTAAAATGGTTTCATCGCCCTTGGCGGCAATTTCGGTCTGTTGACTTTCTTCCAGGGCCACTCCTTCTGCATGTGCGCGCGGCAGGAAAAGGCGAAAGGTGGTGCCCATGCCTGGAGAGGAATCCAGCTGAATATAACCGTTATGCTGGCCAATAATGCCAAAAACAGTGGAGAGTCCAAGGCCAGTGCCCTTGCCCGCCTCCTTGGTGGTGTAAAAGGGATCAAAGGCCTTTTCTATGGTTTGCTGCTCCATGCCCACACCTTCATCCTTTACCTCTATGACAACATACTCACCGCTAGCCATGTGCTGGTGGCTGATGTCATACACCTTCTTGGCGGAAATAATGGCCTGCTCGGTGCTGATGGTGATCGTTTGCCCTCGCATCTCCATGGCATCACGGGCATTGACAATGAGATTAACCAGCACCTGTTCCATCTGGCTGCGATCAGCAGCAATTAACCACAGGTCGGGTTGGAGGTGCAGTATCAGTTCAATGTCCTCTCTGATGAGGCGGCGTAACATCTTGTAAAAATTATCCACCACCTCGTTGAGGGAGAGAGTTATCATCTGGATCGGTTGCTTGCGAGTAAAGGCCAGGATCTGACGAATGAGGTCAGCGGCCTTATTACTGCAATCATGGATATTCTGGAGCTGGTTGAAGAGATTACTCTTCGGGTTAGCCTCAACCATGGCCAGTTCACTAAAACCAAGGATAGGGGTGAGGATATTATTCATATCATGGGCAATACCTCCAGCCAGGGTGCCTAGGGCTCCTAATTTCTGGCTCTGGCGCTGCTGCTCCTCTAAAAAACGAACCTCCTCTTCATGCTGCTTGCGGGTGCTGATATCACGATCAATGCCCCGATAGCCCATCACCTTGCCTTTGTTATCTAAAATTGGCACACCACTTGATTCCACATAGATGATGGAACCATTCTTACGCATGCATTGCCGTTCCGTGGCCGGACATGCCTTGCCCTTTTGTAGGCAAGTCTGAAAAACTTTCTGCATTTCGTCCCGGCCTTCCGGGGGCAGCAGGATCTTGTAGAAACAGGCGCCAAGTAACTCTTCTGGCTCATAGCCATAGAGCGGTTTACAGATGGGTGAACAATAGGTGAAGCAGCCTGCATTATCCATCTCCCATACCCAGTCACTGGTTGTTTCCACCAGACTGCGAAAACGGTTTTCAGAGGCCTGTAAAGCCTTGGTTGCCAGCTGCAGATCGCGATGTATCTGCCACTTATCTGTGAGGGACACGGCTAACTGCATGAGCTCTTCAGCATCAAAAAATTGGCGAGATCGCAACCTAGTCAGATCAGCCTGGGTTGGAAACTAAACTTGCCTTTGTTGTCGTCAGTCCCCTTGCCTTCGGTTTTACCAGTATGTACATGTTCTTTCGCACCCTTTTAACAAATCCTGCAAAGACGGTGAAGATTTTTAGGAAGATGGAGGATGCTATAGCTTGGCTTGATGACGGGATAGACTGAGCACATCTACCACTGTATTAGTCAGGGTTGAGATATCTTCTGCTGAGATGATATAGGGTGGCATGATATAGACTAGCTTACCAAAGGGGCGTATCCAGACACCATGCTTGACAAATTGTTCTTGCAGGTTAGCCATATCCACAGCCTCGTGCATTTCCACAACACCAATGGCACCCAAGACCCGGACATCCCTTACCGTGCTAAGATTACGGCAGGGGGAGAGTTCTTTCATTAGTTGGGTTTCAATGGCGTTCACCCGCTGTTGCCAGGGTGAGTCCAGTAAGAGATCAATGGAGGCCTTAGCCACGGCGCAGGCCAGAGGGTTGGCCATGAATGTGGGGCCGTGCATGAACAGACCAGGCTCTGCCTGGGAGATGGTTTCTGCGACCTTGGCAGTGGTCAGGGTGGCGGCCAGGGTCAGATAACCGCCGGTGAGTGCCTTGCCAAGACACATGATATCTGGCACAACCCCGGCATGATCGCAGCCGAACAGGGTGCCACTGCGGCCAAAACCCGTGGCGATTTCATCAAGGATGAGCAATATCTGGTGCTCATCGCAGAGCGCACGTACCTCGCGCAGAAACTGGGGGTGGTAGAAGTACATGCCACCAGCTCCCTGTACCACTGGTTCCATAATCACTGTGGCAATCTCATCATGGTGTTTTGCCATGAGTGAGTGGAAGTCATCTATACATGCCGGGTTCCACTCTGTGCCAAATTGACAACTGGGGCGGGGGGCAAAGAGGTGGGTGGGTAAGGCACCTTGAAAGAGGTGATGCATGCCTCCCTCTGGGTCACATACCGCCATGGCCCCAAAGGTGTCGCCGTGATAGCCACCACGTATGGTGAGCAGACGTTTTTTGTCCTGCTTGCCCTTACTCTGCCAAAATTGCAAGGCCATCTTAATGGCGACCTCCACCGAGACAGAGCCGGAGTCGGCCAGAAAGATACGCTCAAGGGGGGCTGGGGTCAGCGAGAGTAAGGCGCGGCCAAGCTCCACGGCTGGGCGGTGGGTGATACCGCCAAACATGACATGGGACATGGCCTTGGTCTGTTGGATCAGGGCCTCGTTTAGAACAGGGTGGTTGTAGCCGTGGATGGCGGCCCACCAGGAGGACATGCCGTCGATAAGTTCACAGCCATCAGCTAGTTTGAGGCGGACACCGCTGGCAGAAACCACCTCATAGACCGGCAGGGGATTGGTCATGGAGGTGTATGGATGCCAGAGATGGCGGCGGTCAAAGTCGAGAATATCAGACATGGTGGGAGATTTTAGTGCACAGCAGCTTAATTTTCTGCCTGACTGCGGCGTATTTCAGCCAATACTTCTTTGCCGCCTTGCTCAAGCACAGCGCTCCCTAATTCCATACCAAGGGCAGCAGCCTTCTGGGCTGGACCGTTCTTGGTGAGGGTGATGTTTTGTTGGCCATCCAGGCTTACCAGGCCAGCGGTGAGGCTGATTTTGTCATCTTCCAAGGTGGCCATGGCAAAGGCAGGGATGGAACAGCCTCCTTCTAATTTGCGTAGATAGCCGCGCTCGGCCAGCAGGCATGTTTCACTTTCAGGGTTGTTGAGGGCGGCCCTGACCTGTTCTTTTTTGGTAGAAGAAAGGGTGGTGGCTGCCTCAATGGCGACACAGCCTTGGCCCACTGGTGGGATGAACTGCTCTTTAGCAAAGGTGTGGACGATCATGGAGTCCAGCTCCATGCGATGTACACCAGCATAGGCCAGTAGAATAGCGTCACAAAGCCCCTCTTTCATTTTTTCGATTCTGGTCTGTAGGTTGCCACGGATATCAACCGTCTCCACATGGGGATAATGGAGGGCCAACAAGGCGCGCCGGCGTACTGATGAGGTGCCGATGATGATTTTCTTGCTGTTGTTGGCAATATCAATATCCTGCTTATGGCTGACCAAGACATCGTTGCTTTTTTCTCGATCAGTAAAGGCAATAAGCTCAAAACCATCGGGCAACAGGGAAGGCATGTCCTTGGCGCTGTGGACAGCAATATCCAGTTGGCCACTGGCCAGTTGATCCTCTAACTCTTCAGTAAACACACCCTTGGAGCCTATCTTGGCAATGGAGGTATTGAGGATTTTATCACCCTTGGTCTCCATAGTGATGATCTCTGTGGCAATACCAGCCTTCTCAAGCCTGTCTTGGACATAATAGGTCTGCCACATGGCGAGTTTAGACTTACGGGAACCAATTATTATTTTACTCATGGGCTTTAACGACAGTTTCAGGTTTTTAGTTTTTAATTATAAGGTACGATATCTACCTACCAGCAAATCAATCCTGCAGCCACTTAAATTAGCGGAGAGATTTCCGTAGAACTACTCTTGCTGCATTCTGGTCGATTTCATGCTAAGCAAGGCCAGCCAGGCCACGATGACCAGGCCAGCGCCAATGCCATCAGCAATAATGTCTGCCATGCTGGGAAACCGGCCAGGGGTAAATGATTGGTGGAATTCATCGCTGAACCCATACAGGATGCAGAAGAGCCAGCAGAGCAGGGCCAGGGTTTTTTCGCGGCATCGATACCAGGGTAGCATGGCAAAGATGGCCGTGGCAGCTAAGGCTCCATAGGCCGTGGCATGGCAGAGCTTGTCCAGCCCCTCTATCTGTGATGGTAGGTCATCTCCAGGGGTATGGGAAAGCAGGAAGATGGTCAGCATAACGCTGAGAACAGGGATAAAACGGATCATTGTCTGGCCTGTTGGAATCGTTGAAATTGTACTATCACCCACCAGACCCCGCAGACCACCAATACACCGATCATGTCGGCCCGCACATCGAGGGGGTCAGAGCGGCGGCGGGGAATTATGTCCTGCAGCCATTCCAGGCCAAAGCCAGTGGTAAGGCAGAGCAGCATGGTTATAATAACAGCCAGGGAGATAGAGCGTAAAAAGGGACGCAGGGCCATGAGCCAGCTCATAGCAAGTAGTCCATAGACCACGGTATGAACCGTCTTGTCAAAATTATGGTGCAGCCAATGCGGTAGTAAGGCCCCTGGTAGGGATGCGCTGATAGCAATGATGGCTGTCAGCAGCAGTGGCAGCAGCAAAAAATAATGACGTTTCGCCATGGCCGAGGGAGCGTAATGCCCTAGTTCTCATCCAGGTGAATGGAGGCGAGTAATTCCTTGGGGAATTTTTTACGCATTCTCTTGATGGCGGCAAAGATAGAGTGGGTGGGTAGGTCGGTAAGCTGTGCCTCTTTTTTGTCGCTATAGGCGGTTACAAAGAGTTTTTTTCGGCGGATGGCAAAACGGTGGGACCAGTTGACCTCAATGGTTTCTGGATTCTCGTCAATTTCCACATCAATCTTCTCACCAGCCTCACATGCCTTCAGGGCATCCAGGTCAGTCATTTCAAAGAGCCAGCCATCACCAGCCTCGGTACTGACAAAGATGAACACACCCATGGTGGTCACCGAGGCGTTTTTGGCCACGGCCTTTTCCTGGAGGATGTCAATCTGGCTGGCCAGGGTGACCTTTTCCTTGCTCTCTTGAGCCGCTGGTTTGAATTTGGCAATATCTTTGCAACATTTCTTGAATTTCTTACCACTGCCACAGGGGCAGGGTTCATTACGTCCGATTTTCATATTTTTTTACGAGAAATTTTAAAGTGAAAGTTAGAAGAAACAGGGGCAAGTAATACCTATGCACTTAAACCGTTCTCTAGCCAATTTGTCAATACTAGAGTCGCACCTCCAGGTCTGCTACTGATCCCAGAGTCTACCCCCTGCCCTTTGTTTTTACTGGGCCATTTTAACAATTTTTTCTTGTCGGCAATAATACTCCACCAGCTGTTTGAAAAGATCATCGCGGCCCTGGTATATTCGGTTATTATTATTGAGTACCTGTTGCAGGGCATCGGCATAACCATCCACGCCAATGATATTTTTATAGATAGCCTGTTTTTTATGGGTACCATTGAGCAGTGTCTCCATGTAGCGGTTGACATTGGCCCAGTAGATATGATTGTTGGCAAAGTTGGGGTTGTCCCGTTTGGCAGTGGAGATTTTGTCGTCCATCATCTCATGAAGTTGGCGGTTGAATATATAGTTATAGATGGCTCCGGCCAACTGGGTGGGGCCCTGGGACGAGGTGCCGACAGATTTGAAGCCACCAGAGTTGGTGGTAACACTCACCAGCATGGTAATGGTCTCATCCGCGTAGTTGCTGCGATCATGGTAGGGATTAAAGTGGCTGACAAAAAGGGCGCTCTTGCCTTGGGGGGCGGTGCCGGTTTTGCCTGAGACCAGGTTTTTGGAATGTTTGAAGGTGTGGCGCATGGAGGCAGCGGTGCCACGGTTGCACACCTCATACATGGCCAGGCGTTCATTATCCCGTTCTGTTTTTGCATCAAAGAGGGGTATGGGGGTATTAGCCGGGTCCGCACTCCTCCTGTAGACCTCTTCGCCATTCACCATAATACGGGTGACAAAGGCTGGTTTGCGGTACAGACCGTCAATAAATGCGCTGTAAACACCAAGCCACTGCTGTACTGGCACACCGGAAGAGCCAATACCAAAGGGCCAAAATTTGGCATCCTCATGGTTATACTCCAGGCCGATTTTATCAAAGGCCAGCAGCATGGCACTGCGTAATTGCCGGTTCTTATAGAGCCTGGCAAAAATAGTGTTTACCGACTGAACCTGGGCATCCAGGAGGGTGTACTCCCTGCCCTGGTAGCGGTTGGCTCCTTTGCCTTTTTTGTTATACCCGTACCAGTTGCGCGGTAGCCAGACATGACGACCAGCGGTCTTGGAATATTTATATTCTATGGGCTTGTCGGCATAGGTGTTACGCAGGGTGGCACCGTTTGCCACCATTTCAAAATAGGCAATAATTGGTTTGATGGTGGAGGAGGGCGTGATGGTGGCTCTACTGTCCATGAGATCAATAATTATGCCTGGATCATTCTGGTCATGTTCATTGCCGCTGAAAAATTCTTTGCCGCCCACGTAGGCAACAATCTCCCCCTTGGGATTCACCATGATCACGCCGACATTGAGGTTCTCCTGCAGATAATCCATGAAGCCCTTAAAGTCAGTATAGGGCGGGGTAATGTTTTTGTCGTGGTAGCGCTGTAAATCTTTTTTCCACAGGTTTTTGTTTCTTTTTTTGAGGATTTTTAAATAGTTATCGCTGGAGAGAAAGCGGTGGATAATATGTTTTATCTCCTCTATGAGCACTAGGTTGACACTGGTCTCTACCACTACATCTCCCTGGATATCTAAGAGCAGCTGTGGGCCTGTGGTCTTTTTGCCATTGACCATATATTCACGAGAACACACCTCGCGGATAACATTCCAGGCTGTCCATTCTTCCTGGCCATAGAGGGGGGAACGGAAGGAACGCAGACCAATTTTGCGGATTGATTCTTCATCCGTCAAGGTCCATGTCGCAAGCTGTTCTGGGGTGATTTCCTTGATGTCGCGCAGGTAGGTGAGGGCACTGTTGATTTTGTCAATGGCGCTCTTGGCATGGTGGCGCTGGCTGGTGGAGAGATCGGCGAAATAGTCGCCACGCATGATTTTATAAAAGGCGCGTTGGCGATTGTGGTTGGGGATAAAAGAGGCAATGGTCACCAGTTGCTGGTAGTTGAGCTCCTGTAGATTTTTTTTAAAGAAGTTTGTGGACGCTGCTGGAAAACCATAGATGTTGCTGCCCACCGGCACGGTATTAATGTAAAAATCAAGATTCTTCTCTTTGCCAAAGTGGGAGACCATCATGTAGGAAATGATGATTTCTTCAAATTTGTTGGTCAGGGTACGGCGTTCATTGCCAAGGATTTTCTTGGCATTTTGCATAACAATGGTGGAGGCACCACGTGGTCGGCCTTGCAGGGTGTCTTTCACTGCACCAGCCAGGTTGAACCAGCTCACCCCGGCATGGATAAGAAAGGCGTTAACGTACCACGGGTTTTCCGGATGGGATAGGAGGTGGTGGTCTTCGCAGGCCAGCAGGGCACGTTTTGCCCGTTGGGGAATAACAGTGGTCACCTCACGCTTGCCGTATGATTTGATAATGGCTGAATTACTGTCAACAATATTGGCTGAATGGGCATACGACTCCAAAGAGGTCGGCATTCGTTTGATTGGGGCGGCATCATAGATGGCGCGGGCCATGATAAATTCAACGATATGCTGGGTGGGGCCGGGAATATAGTTGATAGCCACAATGGCAGCCAGGGCCAAAACAACCCATTTACAAGCGCGGGGTCCCCAGAAGGAGAGAAAGAAGAGGAAGCGACGAAAGGGGCTGTCCCACGGAAAGGCAATTTTTCTGGTGGGATCTTTTTTGAGCTCTTGCAGGTAGGTGAGGTAGCTTTCCTCCAGGTGTTTACTGGCCAGGAGGCGTTTGGAAAAATGGCGGTCATCCATGCCATGTTTCACCTCTTTGGGGCTGAAGGTATGCTGGAACGCCTTATATTTAATGGCGTTTTGTTTCAGCTCCTGCTGGTCTTCATCCTGGGTGCTGTCCTGGACTGATTGAGTTGGTGTATGTTTTTCAGGTGATGACACGGGTTATACGGGTACCGGTTAACAAACTTATGAATATGTGGAAAACAGAGTGGTAATACGATCGGATTTTTATGAAAAATAATAAAATTTTCAGGATTTTATAATTAATAATTTGAAAAAAATAGAGGAAAAACCGACAATATCAATTGAGGCTGCTATTTTGTAGGTAGTTTGTGTTGTTCAAATAATAAAAAAAGAACCT
>JAOZSN010000013.1:24273-27788 GCA_029939635.1 Deltaproteobacteria bacterium | reverse complement strand
CGAATCAAACTGAAAAGGCTTTACCCGAAACTTTAGTTTTTACACTGTACTAGGTATATTACAAATTAATAAGTTTATTTTGGAATATGAAATTATCTCAGGTCCAAAACCATGTCAATGGAAATGATAGGTGGCAAGGGGGACATGAAAAGGATGGGGAGTAGAAATTGCTCCCCCTATTGATGGAGTTCGCCTATGGCTTGAGGGATACGAGCTGCCAGCTCTGAGGCCAGATATCCCCAAGGTTCATGCTCTTCATTGTGCAGATCACCAGCCCGGCCATGGAGGTAGGTGCCAAGGCAGGCAGCATGCCAGTCTGATAATCCTTGGCTGAGGAGGCCAGCAATGATGCCGGCCAATACATCACCCATGCCGCCGGTAGCCATACCATAATTGCCAGTAGAATTGATAGCAACTTGGCCATTAGGAGCGGCAATGATGGTGGCGGCACCTTTGAGAACAACTATAACCTGGTGACGGTTGGCAAATTCTTGGGCAATCATTAGTCGGTTGGCCTGTACCTCAGCGCTGCTTATCATAAGCAAACTGGCCATTTCGCCAGGGTGAGGAGTCAGAATAGTTGTGAGCTGGGGACGGCTTGAAAGTGAGGTGATATTAAGGCCATTAAGGGCATCGGCATCAAGAACCAGGGGCAGTTGTGTCTTGCTGACCAGCATATTTACCAGCTCAGCTGTTTCTTTGGCCTGGCCAAGACCAGGGCCGGCCACTACGCATTTCTTATTGGTTAATTCTCGTTCAATTTCTGGCCAGTCCGCTGCTCCTAGGGCCTGCCCAGCCAGGCCGGCTAGGGGAATGGTCATGGCCTCGGGGCAACTTATTTCAAAGATAGTGTTGAGGCGGTTAGGGACAAAAAGACTGACCAACCCTGCTCCTGCACGTAAGCTGCCCTCTGTGGCAAGAATGGCGGCGCCAGTCTTGCCGGTGGAACCAGCCAGAATGGCCACATGGCCATGACTGCCCTTATGGCCGTCCGTCTGTCTGCTTGGTAGCATATGTTGCACTGACGTGTTCTGTAAATAAAGACCGTGGATTTCGGTTTGTTCCACTACCTGGGGGGGGATGCCAATATCAATGACTTCAAGTTTTCCTGCAAGGTCACGGCCAGGGAACTGTATCTGGCCAAACTTTGCCAGGCCGTAGGTACAGGTAAGATCAGCCTGGACAACACACCCCCATACCTGGCCAGTATCACTGTCCAGGCCTGAGGGGATATCAACCGCTACCACAGGTGCTGATGCTTGGTTCATTAACTCCACTGCAGCCTGAAAATGGCCGCTTATATCACGCTTGAGGCCAGTGCCAAAAAGTGCATCTATACTGATATCCCAGCAGCCCGTAAATTTGTTGAGTGTCTTCTCGTCAGGTACGACCGTAACAGGGATGGGCAGTTTTTCCACGATGCGCATATTGATAGCGGCATCACCCTGAAGACTTTGTGCTTCCACCAGCAGGCAGACCTCGATGGTGCTGCCCTGCTGATGCAGATGGCGGGCAATAACCAGTCCATCGCCGCCATTATTACCTGGGCCAACAAAGATTCTTATTTTCTTATTGGCCAGATTGCCGTAATGCCTGACCATGGCATCAACGGTACCTTTACCCGCATTTTCCATGAGTACCACTCCGGGCACACCAATTTGGTTGATGGTCTCATTGTCTAGGGCGCGTATTTGTTGGGCAGTGCAAAGGAGCATGGCATAAGGTATTTAAAAATTAATGGTAAGGGTGCATGAAGAGCCTTTATGAATGTTGTAGCAGAAAGAAGACCCAAAGGATACACGAAGTTTACGTATCTATACTGTAGCAAAGAAGATACTCTGTGCTACAGCAATTACGTGAGTGTATGAGTTTGAGATAGCAAGACAGCAACTATACGGTGTGAGTAAAATCAGCCTTGTAATAAAGAGGTGATCTGCTGTTGGTTTATTTTGCCTGTCTGGGTGGTGGCAAAGGTTTGAGCCTCGGTGAGGATCTTCATGCGGGCCAGCATCATTGATTCTTCAGCAAAATCCACATCGCCAATTTGACTCTCAGCAGCTTGCAGGTTGATGGCGGTGACTGCCAGGTTTTCAACCGTGGAGGAAAGTTGGTTCTGGCTGGAACCTAAGCCTGACCGGACATTATTTAAATCAGCTAAGGCCGCATCAACAATGGCAATGGCATCCTGGGCCCCTTGTTCCGTGAGGACATTAATGTCTGTAACCTGCCCTTTTTCTGCATCTCCCAACTGGCCAGGGTTAGTGGATGGGACAGAGATATTGATGGTTTCGCCTGTATTGGCACCAACCTGGAATGATTTGTCGCTAAATGTTCCGGAGAGGAGTTTTTGACCGTTGTAAGAAGTGTTGTTGGCAATATCGCCTAAGGCGGTGACCATCTTATCAATATCGGCCTGTATGGCCTGGCGCGACTCAGTGGTCTGGGTTCCGTTGCTGGCCTGTATAGCCTTTGTTCTAATATTTTGCAGGAGTTCACTGGATTGGCTTAAGGCTCCGTCAGCGATCTGCACCATGGAAATGGCATCATTGGCATTGCGCATGGCTTGGCCCATGCCCATGGCCTGGCTACGCAATGAATCGGCAATGACCATACCAGAGGCGTCATCACTAGCCCGGTTAATACGACGGCCCGAGGCCATTTTTTCTAGGGATTTGGTGAGAAGATTATTGGTGCGACGCAGTTGATTCTGGCTGTTCATTCCATTGAAGCTGTTGATGCGTAGTGACATGATACACCTCCTGTGTAATGAGTCATCCAACAATTATAAGCATCGATGTAGTTCTTTCCAAACAAAAAAATAGGGAAAATTTAGACAATCTACCAATTATCGTTATTTCATATGTTTCTTGTACGCTTTCTTCAGCCGTTCAATCCAACGTTGGAGAATAATACCTTGATCTTCAGTGAGAGATTGCCCTGCTGTTCGTAATATCTCAATAATACCATCATCTCTAATAGTAGCCTTAACTTCCACACAATGTTGTCCTCTGCGACACACCTGGGCAACAATTATTCCTTGTTCTTTATCAAGGTTACTTATTTCCCATTTATAATCATTAAAAGAATCCATCATTGCCTGCATGGATTTCAATTTAGTGTCGAGACCCTGCTCTTGTCTGAAGATATCTTGGGGGTAGAGAATAACAGGTTTTTTTGCCAGGTAGTTCGATGTTGAACTGCAACCTAATAAGCTTACCAAAATCAGTGTGAGTATGACTGTGTAACCCTTGATTTGCACAATATTCTCCTTGTAATGGTGGCCGTGGCCTTGCGCTTGAAAGTTAGATCCCTTCTAGTCGAGTCATGGTCTCTGCTATCTTGTCGAGCTTGCTTTGAAACTCTATTAATTTATCCTTTTCTTTGGCAATGATTTCTTCAGGGGCATTGGCCAGGAATTTTTCATTTCTAAGTTTGCCCGAGGTTTGCTTAAATTGTTTTTCCAATTTTGTTTTGGCTTTGTGTAATTTGGCCATCTCCTGCTCAACATCAATGAG
>JAOZSN010000013.1:0-24263 GCA_029939635.1 Deltaproteobacteria bacterium | reverse complement strand
TTCCAGCGGGATATAGATCTCCATATCACTATGGATGAAGCTTGCGGCACCTGTTGGGACTTCGCCTGATTCAATAATGGTGAGGGATGCCAGCCTGGTCAGATTACTGATCGACATGGTCTGGGCGATAATACGATTGTTGTGGTCATCATTGTTGCAAATAATAAATGCTTCTACCTCTGCCTTGGGGTGAATTTGCATTTCACTTCTGATATTGCGGATGCCACCAATGACTTCCATGACTAACTCGGCACTTTCTTCAGCATCTTCATTCTGCCATGCTGGGTGCTCCAGGGGAAATTGACTGATCATAATGGAGGGGCGCTCTTCAGGCAATTCCTGCCAGATTTCTTCCGTTACAAAGGGGGCAATGGGATGAAGTAGTTTCAGGGCCTGTTCTAGGACGGTGAGGAGCACTGTACGCGCTGTCTGTTTTCTCTGCTCATCATCACCATAGAGGTCTGATTTGATCCATTCAAGATACCAATCACAGAACTCATGCCAGATAAAATGGTAGAGTGCTGAGGCAAAATCATTATAACGAAAATCAGCCAGGGAGCGGTGCGCCTCGATAATAGTGCGGTTAAGGCGACTGAGAATCCAGGCGTGGGGCAGATCTAGTTGCTGATCCAGGTCAACGGCCTTGTTCATCTTATACTCTTCCAGGTGCATGAGGGCAAAGCGGGCGGCATTCCAGATTTTATTGATAAAATGGCGATACCCCTCAATGCGATCCTCAGAAAGACGGATATCGCGCCCCTGGGCAGCAAAGGCGGTGAGGGTAAAGCGCAGGGCATCAGTGCCGAATTTGTCGATGAGCACCAAGGGGTCCAGGACATTGCCGGTGGATTTGGACATTTTCTTGCCATGTTCATCACGAACCAAGGCATGGAGATAGACGTCCTTAAATGGGACTTCATCTTTGAAGTGGAGGCCCATCATCATCATGCGAGCCACCCAGAAAAAGAGGATGTCAAAGCTGGTGATGAGTACTGAGGTGGGATAGAAATGGTCAAGTTCCTTGCTCTCCTCTGGCCAGCCTAAGGTGGAAAAGGGCCAAAGGGCAGAGGAGAACCAGGTGTCTAGCACATCTGTTTCTCTGGTCAGGGCGGTTGATCCACATTTCGGGCAGCTGGTAGGGTCATGTTCCTCGACAATGATCTCGCCGCAGTCGCAGTTCCATGCCGGGATTTGGTGGCCCCACCAGATCTGGCGAGAGATGCACCAGTCACGGATATTATCCATCCAGCTGTAAAAGGTGTTGTTCCAGCTTTTAGGGTGAATATTAATACGTCCGTCACGTACGGCTTCTACCGCCTTGTCGGCCAAGGGCTTAACAGAAACAAACCACTGCAGGGATGTGGTGGGTTCAATAACTGTTTGGCAGCGGTAACAGTGGCCCACGGCATGGTCATACTCTTCAATTTTATCGAGAAAGCCTTGCTCTTTAAGATCCTCAACGATTTTTTTTCGGCAGGCAAAGCGGTCTAGACCGACATAGCTTCCTGCCTCTTGGTTCATTATCCCTGCAGTGTCGATAACCTTGATGAGTGGTAAGTCATGGCGCAGGCCGATTTCATAATCATCACGGTCATGGGCTGGAGTAACCTTTAAGGCCCCGGTGCCAAAATCTTGCTGAACATGGTGGTCATACACCACGGGTATGGTGCGATCGGTGAGGGGCAGCTTAATACCGATTTCGGCCAGGTGAGTATATCGCTCATCATTGGGATGAACGGCCACAGCCGTATCGCCTAACATGGTCTCTGGTCGAGTGGTGGCAACAACAACATGGCCAGAACCATCAGCAAAGGGATAGCGGATATGATAGAGTTTTCCTGCTGTATCTTCGTGCTCCACCTCATCATCAGCAAGGGCCGTCAGGCAGCGAGGGCACCAGTTGACAATATAATCTCCTTTATAAATTAAGCCCTCTTTGTAAAGGCGGACAAAGACAGCGCGGACGGCCTTGGAAAGACCTGCATCCATGGTGAAGCGTTCTCGTTCCCAATCACAGGAGGAACCAAGATGTTTCAGCTGGTTGATGATAGTGCTGCCTTTATCTTTCTTCCATTGCCAGACACGCTCGATGAATTTTTCTCGACCCAGGTCATGGCGACTCAAGTTTTCACTTGCCAGTTGGCGTTCAACCACATTTTGGGTGGCAATCCCAGCGTGATCTGTCCCTGGTACCCACAGGGTATTGCAGCCCATCATGCGTTTATAGCGAATGAGGATATCCTGCATGGTATTATTGAGGGCATGGCCAACATGGAGAACGCCGGTGACATTGGGAGGAGGAATGACAATAGAAAAATTCTCACGACCCTCTTCCATCTTGGCCGCAAAAAGTCCATCCTTTTGCCATTTGTCATACCATTTACGTTCGACGCCAGAAAAATCATAGGCCTTGGCCAGGCCAGTCTTGGGGGTATTCATATTTTATCGATATTTGAAATTATAGGGGGGTAAATAAGAAGATGGGGCATTATCTAGAAGTTGAAGCCTTAAGACAATATTTTACTCTGTCCCCAATTTTAGCTGTTAGCCGTTGATTGTAGGCTGGTAACTATTTTTAAATCACACTCCACGGTTTTGGAAAAAAGATGTTGGTGTAGAGATCAAGGGCATAACGATCAGTCATGCCAGCAATAAAATCACACACCTTCCGGGTTCGGGGAGAGTCATCCGCATAACTCATGCCTGTGCCCCACACCTCGCCCGAAGGAAGTTTAATGTCTTCTTCAATAAAGTATTCATACAATTCCCGCAAGATTTTCATGGCCTTGAGGAAATCATCGTGGATGAGTCGAGCCTGATAGACGTTTTTATAGAGATAACTGCGCAGACTGCTGATCGCAGCAAGTATGTTTTCTCCCATGGCTAGTTGAGCGCCATCATGGGTCAAGGTCTGCTCGATGAGGTCATTGACCATGGTAGATATGCGTTGGGAGTTACTTGTCCCGAGAATGGCAAGGATGTCACGAAGTTCATTATTGTCAGTAATTATTCCAGCCCGCATAGCATCGTCAAGGTCATGGTTAACATATGCAAGGATGTCAGCAAGACGGACGACCTGCCCCTCTAAGGTGGCGGGCAGGGTCGAGATGTCAGTTGGTAAGATAGTCTCGAGTCCCTTGGAATGGCGCACAATACCATCACGCACCTCAGCCGTAAGATTTAGTCCCTTGCCTTTGTTCTCCAGTAAATCAACGACACGTAGGCTCTGTTTGTAATGCCTGAAGCCGCCGGGATGAAGTTCATTTAATACTGACTCGCCGGCATGGCCAAAAGGGGTATGACCTAAATCATGGCCTAAGGCAATGGCCTCAACCAGATGCTCGTTGAGACGTAAGGCAACAGCAATGGTTCGGGCAATCTGGGAAACTTCCAGGGCATGGGTAAGGCGAGTGCGGTAATGATCTCCGGTGGGGGCCAAGAAGACTTGCGTTTTATGGGTAAGGCGGCGGAATGTTTTGCAATGAATGATTCGGTCACGGTCACGTTGGAAAGGCAAGCGCATGGGGCATTCATCCTCGCTATGCTGCCGACCAGCACTGTTTTTATTTAAACAGGCATGGGGAGAGAGGTTAGCAGCTTCGCGTTTCTCCATGTCGTGACGTAGGGTCTTCATTTTGGCAATAGATTACAGGCAATGGGGTAACGGTTTGATCCCAGCAGAGGATTGAGAAATTGATAACAAGGTAGCAAGACTGACAAAACCGCAATCAGCCTTGAAAAGCAACTAAAAAGTGCTTTTGCAGCTGACTACGGTTTTTTAGAAAGAATACTGGTTACTCAAAAATGAGGTGCTGAGCCTCATTTTTTATTTAACGCGGGAACCTACATGAGTAATCATGTCAGACTTGGCCAGCTGATCAAGGACAGGATGGTTTTGGATAATATTAGGGTTGTTTTCACCATTAACATTAACAATCACAACGGCTCCGCGACCTTTTCCCCACAGGTTGTTAAAATCATAAACTGCACCAACCACGGCAAGATTACCCGCTTGCACTTTATCACCGTAGAGTTCTAAGGCCTTGCCTACCTGGTAGTCAACGTTGCGCTCAACATTATCAGCCCAACGGCCATTGAAGCTGCCCTCGCCATTATCCTGGGCTAGCATAGGCTGCAGGGGGTCGAGCTCAGCCTTGATGCCCTTGGTCTCGCCAGAGTAGTCACCCATAGCAGCCTTGACAGCACCACAGCTGGAGTGGCCCAGTATCAGTAATACCTTGGTAGGCAGGTGGTGAATACCATAATCAACCGAACCCTCAGAGTTCTCGATCTGGTTACCGACGTTGCGAATAGCAAAGATGTTGTTGTCTGGCTCAAAGCCAAAGAGCTGGGTATGAACGCGGGAATCAGAACAGGTAATGATGGTGAGGTTTGGTACCTGACCTGCCTGAAAGGCATCAAAATGATTACTGGCATGGTCATGCATAAAGGCGTTGTTGCCCTCAATTGTTTTCTTTAAGGTGGATTGTGGGGTAGCTGTGGTTGTACCAGTGGCATGGTGATCACCACCGTGGCCAGCATCAGAAGCCATGGTCATGGGAGCTATGGCCAGCAGGCCAAGAGCAGCAACGGTAGTAATGGTGTTTTTTATGATTTTCTTCATACGTCTTTTCTCTCCATAAAATGATGTAACTATTCAGCAAGTGTAACTCTCGCCAGGTGAGCCTCGGATTACTTGGGTTGCAATCTACTTTGATCTGCTGATATTTCAATCGATTTTTGAAATAGGTAGTAGGGCACTAAATGCTGCCACTACTTTCTGTTTTCGATTTTTTCTAGATCTTCCTGCGCCTTCTCCCAGGCTGCATAGGCGCTTTTGAGCTGATGTTCCACTTTGCCATACTGGCTGCTCTTGTCGTTGAAGGCATTTTGATCCTGATAGAGGTCTGGATCAGCCATTTCCTGTTCCAGAGTTGTCTTTTTTTCTTCCAGGGTCTCTATTTCTTTTTCTCGGCTGGTGATAATTTTTTTCAGAGGAGAGGTGAGTTTGGCTAATTCCTGGCGATCTTTGGCCTCGGCTTTACGTTGTTGTTTTGATTTCTTCTGAGCTGGTTTGGCTACTTCGTTGGGGGCTTGTTGAGGTTTTTTAGTTTTAGCTTTTGGTAGCTTACTTTGCTGCAATTGAGTCTTTTTTAGATAATAGCTGATGTTGCCGTCATAAATAATGGCTTTACCATCCTTAATCTCCAGGGTCTTATTGGTAAAATGATCGAGGAAATAGCGATTATGGGAGACAACAATGATGGTGCCATCATACTGGGCCATGGCTTCCATAAGGATATCTTGGCTGGACATATCTAGATGGTTGGTGGGCTCATCCATGATGAGCAGGTTGGCCGGGGTAGCGATCATCTTGGCCAGGGCCAGACGTGATTTTTCCCCGCCCGAGAGGACCTCTACCTTTTTATCCACCTCTTCACCACGGAAGAGAAAGGCGCCGAGCAGAGAGCGCATTTGGGTGATGGTTTTTTCTACATCAATCATGTTCATGGTTTCCAGCACAGTGTACTGGGTAGAAAGTTCCTGGGCTTGGTGCTGACCAAAATAGGAGGTGATGACATTATGGCCAAATTTGCAGGTACCGCTGTCGGGTTGGTGCAATCCTGCCAACATCTTGACCAAGGTGGATTTTCCGGCGCCATTGATACCCACTACAGCCAGCTTGTCACCACGCTCAAGGTCTAACTCAAGGTTGCTTAAGACCTGTTTATTATCAAATGATTTATTGATGTTTTCAAGGGTAACGGCTGTTCGACCGCTAGGGGCAGCTGGTGGGAAGCGAAAGGAGACTTGGGACTCATTTTCTTCCAGTTCAATGCGCTCCATTTTGTCCAGCTGTTTAAGGCGAGACTGGGCCTGTTTGGCCTTGGTTGATTTAGCGCGGAAGCGATCAACAAAACGCATGGTCTGTTCAATCTTGGCCTGCTGGTTTTCATAGGCAGACTTTAAAATGGCCTGGCGCTCAACCTTATCCACCACATATTTTGAGTAGTTCCCTTTATAGATGGTAAGTTTTCCCAGGCTCAGTTCCCAGGTGGATTTGGTCAGGTTGTCAAGGAATGTCCGGTCATGGGAAATAATAACCAGGCAGCCTGGATAGCTTTTTAAAAAGTCTTCCAACCAGGTTAAGGTCTCCACATCAAGATGGTTGGTGGGCTCATCAAGGAGCAGAAAAGGGGGCAGGAGGAGGAGTTGCTTGGCCAGCATGAGGCGCATGAGCCAGCCACCGGAAAAATCCTGGCAGTCCTTGTTCATGTCCTCTACTTTGAAGCCCAGGCCCATGAGCACCTTTTCGATTTGGGAATCCATGCTGAATATCTGGCCCTGATCCAGCTCCTGCTGTAATTCTCCCTGGCGCTGGAGGAGCTTCTCCATGGCTGGAGAATCGGCTGGTATAGAGCCAAGTTCCAGGTAAATCTCTTCTAATTCCTGTTGTTTCTTGAGAAGATGGCTAAAGGCCTGACGGGCCTCTTCAACCAGGGTACGGCCGGGCTTGACTGGGGCAATTTCCTGAGGGAGGTAGCCGATGGTGGTTTTTAGTTCACCCTTTGGGAAGGTGATAACGCCAGGATCTGTCTCTGTCTCACCGGCCAGCAGTTTAAGCAAGGTTGATTTGCCTGTCCCATTGACCCCCATGAGACCTATACGGTCCTTGCGGCTGATGCGAGCGGAAATATTTTTGAAGATATGTTTATCCCCATATTGTAGGGAGAGGTCGTTAATGGTAATCATATTGTATTAGGTGTCAGAGGTAAGGGTATTCAAGGTGCCCGTAAGGAGAGGCTGTAGGTAAAAAAATATACTATTTCGTTGCGACTGAATAGATATTAGAAATTGCTGGCTTCAGGTAGCATACATTTTATAAAATGGCTTGGGGAAAATGATTATGGTGGCAGAAGCTCTTGTCTATACACAGAAGTTTGTTTCATGGCAGGAGTCTGTTCCTTCCTTAATTCGCCGCTCTGGTTTATTGCAGAAACTGGCTGGTCAGCAAAAATTACTTATCAAACCAAATTTGGTGGAAAATCTTGAGCCACCCATTACAACACCAGTGGCCTTGGTGGCAAGCATCATTGATGTAGTGCACGATGCCTTACCTGATCTGGAAATTTTGATTGGCGAGGGGTGTGGGGCAGTCAATTATGATACCTGGCGCGTTTTTACTGATCAGGGTTATGCTGAGATGGCCCGCAACAAAGGAGGGCGCCTGGTAGATTTAAATGTTGAGGAGTTTGTTGCTAAGGCGGTGGTTGACCATAAACGTTGGCCAGAGGTCTATATGCCAGAACTCCTTGATGATCTGTTTTTGCTCTCTGTACCCGTGCTCAAGGCCCATAGTTTGGCCGGAGTTACCTTAACCTTGAAAAATATGATGGGTACAGCACCGCCAGCCAAATATCAGCAGGGTGGTCATTGGCGCAAAGCCTCATTTCATGATGACGTGCATGGTTCCCTCCATGACCTTAATAGGGCGCGAACCCCTGACTTTACCCTTCTTGATGCGACTATTGGTATGCAGCAGGCCCATCTCTGTGGACCCCATTGTGACCCACCCAAAAATGTTCTCGCTGCCAGTGCTGATCCTGTGGCAATAGATGCCTGGGGTGCTGATCTTCTCGGTTTTGGCTGGCAAACCATAGAGCATATCCGTATGCTTGATGGTATCTTAGGTACTACTCACTATGTGGTAAAAGAAGGATGATGTGCGAACCTTAAATCTTAACTAGAGAAATAAAAAATGTGGTCATCCAAAGATGTGTATTATCTCTCTGATTCTACGGGTATTTTAGTGGAAACACTGGGGCGTGCTCTGCTCTGCCATTTCCCTGGGATTTCCTTTAATGAAGAAACTATTTCTTTTATCAGTTCGAAGGAACAGGCTGAAACCATACTGGCCACGATCATGGAACAATCCAGCGGCCTGCAACCCATCATCTTCTCGACAATTATGGATCCGGAGGTGCAGAATATCTTTGATTTTGGTGAGGTAGAGTTTTTTGATGTTCTCTCTGCCCATCTTGATCGACTGGAGAATACCCTTGAGGTCAAGGCCTTGCGAGCCCCGGGGTATGCTCACCAACCTACTGATGAGGTCATGGATGCCAGGGTTGAGGCCATTCATTTTTGTCTTGCTCATGATGACGGCACCAATCCCAAGGAATATGACAATGCAGATATTATTATTTTGGGGGTGTCACGGGCAGGCAAAACCCCTGTCTCTGTCTATCTTGCTACCCATATGGGATTGAAAGCCGCAAATTTGCCGTTAACTGAAGAATATCTCAGTCAAAACAGATTACCAGATTATATTGTTAATAATAAGGAGAGAGCTATAGGTATTACAGCGCGGCCTGAGGTCTTACATGCTATCCGGCAAAGACGAATGCCTGATTCAAAATATGCTTCGCTTGCCACCTGTCGCCAGGAGTTAGGCCAGGCCCTGCAGCTCTATCTTCAACATGATATCCCGTATATTTCATCATCCGGTAAATCAATAGAAGAGCTGGCTGCTCAGATTTGTCAGGAGCTTGGGGTGGGAAGAAAATAAACAGTTACGCTGCCAGCCAGTTTTCCAGTTCAGCAAGAAAGTCTATCTTCATTGATTCGCGTTGCAGCATGCGATCGGCGGGGCGTAAATTGTCGCCGCCCTCTTCCATGGCGCGGTGGGCCAAGGGCACGGCAAAGGGGCTGAGGCGTGGGTGTTCACTCATTGTTTCTTGCAGAGTGTCCATCATTTTTTGGGCTGCTGTCATCTCAGAGGCTTTTTCTTCTGCCTCAACAGCGTTAGCCTCTTCGTTCTGGATTTCGCGGTTGTCGAGGAAGTTCTTCACCTGTTGCCACTGAGCTTTGAGCAGCTCATTATGATCTACAACCTTTTTATTGCTTGTCTCGCGATCGGCGAGGGGGGGTAAATCCTTGAAACCATGGGCCAGACCTTCCTCCGAGGCAGGGATAACGTGGTGGCTGGTCAGTCTGGTGGCTGTCGTCTCGCTGTAATTGAAAGAGGCGGAAAGATTGGCTAAGCTGCCCATGTCGCCAATACTCATGGCGCCATCCATGGCTTTTGCCATGTCACCACTATAAAAATCTTCGGCAATCGTGGCTAGTTTATCATAAACCCCAGCTAGATCGGCCAGTTCCTCATCGTTAAGATCCCCTTTGACAGAAAAGGAAAAACTCTCGCTTTCTAAGATTTCAGCGGTGAAATTCATGCCCCTGGAAAGGGGCGTGTCCCAGCTCTGGGCTGAAATTGACTCTGAAAAGAGCGAATTGCTGGACAGGGTGACGATATCTCCCTCATCAGTGGTAATGGAAATGAGGGCATCTCTTTCCTGGGCGTGAAGCTGGTCAAAGCTTTGGTTTGATCTCGGCTGACACGAGGGGCAGGGCTGATATTGTCCTTGGGGCTGGATGGCTGAGACCGACATGGGATTCACCTGCGAGTAAGATTTAATAATGTGCTAGGTTATATCTCTTGTCGGTCGCAAATAGAGCAGCTTAAATTATTTTTATTTTTTTCTCCAAAGTACTACGTAACTATTTGTAATAATTCTCCCGTAGCAACCCAAGTAGTCAGTTTGAGCTCTTACTTAAAATTCATCACTTCCGTAGGCAGCACGCAGTTTCTTCTGATGCTTCTCTGTTGCCTTGGGTAAGTTTACTTGATAACGTTGGGCATATTCAGCTCCCATGCGGTGGGTGTTGAAGATTGGGATGTTGAGGGAAATATTATTTATACAGCGGTCAATATACTGCTCATGTGCCTCAGGGTCATAAAACATATGGAGGATTGAAGGCAGAAGCTTGTAAAAGGCATCGGCATCCTCCTTGTAAAAGAGTTGGGATTTTGATTCGCTGAGACAGGCATTTTCAATATCTGTTTCAATCCCAAATTTCCAGCCAGTGAGACCATCATGGTAGCCTTCAGCCCACCAGCCATCCAGAGTGGAGATGTTGGGGACACCGTTCATGGCTGATTTCATGCCGCTGGTACCGCTGGCCTCCAATGGTCTCTTCGGGCTGTTAAGCCAGGCGTGGACACCTGAGGTCATCATTTTGGCAATGGTCATGTCATAGCCAGGAATGAATACCAGCTTGGCTAGACCTCTCGTTTTTGTGTACAATTCTTCCTGGATACTGAGGATATTACGAATGACCTCTTTGCCTGGTTCGTCAGCGGGGTGGGCCTTGCCTGCAAAAATGAAGTTTATTGGTTGGTTTGCCTCGGTGATAATGGTGCTTAATTTGTCAAGATCATCAAAAATGAGATTAGCCCTTTTGTAAGTTGAAAATCGGCGGGCAAAACCAATATTAAAAACATCTTTTTGGAGGGTTCGATCTTTTTCATTGCACAAGGAGAGGAAGTTGGGTGGGTCAATCCAGGTTTCATGCATCTTGGTGCGGTGGCGGTCAAGCATGGTGTTGATATAATTAATAAGGATATTGGTGTCCTGCTGCCAGGCTTCAGAAAAATAAGCTCGAAACTTTTTTTGGTCGACCAGATTTCCTGCTTTACTGAAAACTAAGGGGTCATCTTGCCAATTATTGAACTCTGAGAAACGGTCGTAAAGCTTAGCACGGTTGTCAGATATCCAGGTGAGGTGATGTACCCCATTGGTGATGGCTGAGATCTTTGAGGCGAATTGGGGGAATTGTAATTGGGTAACTTCTTTGTGCAGGCGACTGACGCTGTTTGTAGCCCGGTTAACCCGCATGGCAAAGGAGGTGAAATTATACATATGTTGTGCTTCCTCATCCTGAGCTAAGAGATGCAAGACACGCTGACAGAAGGTATGGCTGAATTCACTAAACAGCGTTTTTTCAAAGCGATCATGGCCGGCCTTTACTGGTGTATGGATGGTATAGACGACTTGCTGGGCCACCTGGTCGGCAATCTGTATAATGTCTTCGTCTGAAGCTGTATGCTGATAATTATCGCCAAATTTCTCTTTCAAGGCCTCGGCAATCATGTGCAGTATTGCCACCACACCATGCTGCTCGTTAAGATGGATGACTTTTGAGGTGAACCCCAAGGCATGAATGGCTGGAATGACGCCAGCACCTAGGAGGCGGCGTTGGATGATTTTAGCATCGTTGCTACGGCTCTCATATAGATGGGTGGCTGCATTTTGAACCCAGTCTGGCGACGAAGGAATGGAGTAGTCTAGCAAGATTTCCGGTACGAAATAATCAAGATTATGACTTATCTCCAGTTTGAGCCAGAGCTGGGCGTAGGCCAATGAGACCGCACCATAGCGGTCGAAAAATGGGATTTCTATTTGGAGAGGGATCTCTGGGTTGTGCGGATCGCGTAGATGGTACAGGGTGGGAGTATTTTCTGGTGACCAGTCGGTGGCGGTGGAGATTTGGCCAATGGTGGCATCTACCAGTTGTGAGAAATAGCCCTTGCGGTAGAGTAAGGAAACAGCCACCACTGGCATCTTCATCTCTGCAAGACTTTTTAAGGTGTCACCGGCGAGAATCCCAAGCCCTCCGCCATAATTAGGGATTTTCTCAGGGCCATGCAGAAAACGTTTAGTGAAATGGTTAAAAACATGGTTGGTGCTGCCGGTAATTTGTAACTCTTCTAGATGTTTTTTCACTGGATTGAAGACGTCCAGATCAGCACCGATCTCCATAGTGACATAGGCAATGGAGTTGCCATCTTTATTGCTTAGGGCGTTCCAGACATTATCTAGAGTTTTTTGTGAAACCCCGAAAAAGGTACCCCATTTATTTTTGGCAACCATAGCGGCAACCGCACTTTCCTGATCTGTGATGGCATGTTTACTCATGAGTATATTTTTCCATTATATAGAAGTGAAATTATTATTAAGGTGTAACTGTCTATTTATGCAGCGCTTTGAGCTAAAAGCAGAAGCATAAAATATAATTATATGCAGACTATACACGATGTGTAAACGTGGTTCAATATGTGACAATATTTGCTGGATCAGAACTCAAAACTCAGAGCCGCTGAAAATTTTAATAAAGTCACTGGATAAGTGCCTAAGCAGGTGCTGTAAACAAGTTGTTTCAAGCGCTTTTGTATGTTTCTTGCAACGATTGACACGAATTTTATTTATAAGACCTAAAAAAAATCCACTGTAGGGATATTTTCCTTTTTGAGGATTTCTTTTTTGCAATTAATAGGTTATTATGCAAACTAACTCTTTTTTGAGGTTATGAATTTCCCTCTGGCCCCAAGTTTGGTTACGTCTTGCATGCTGCTGTTTTTTAGCTATAAATTAGAGCTAGTAAGGTGCTAATCACTTATTTGAAATATGTAGCAGATTTTTTTGAAAATTCTGCGATTGTTGAGGAGACAAATTAATGAACGGCAAGTTGGTAAAAGTTTTTTGTGTTGCTGGTCTGGTGGCTTCCATGTCCCTTTTTTCTGCAGGTTGCAGCAAGCAGCCTGTACAAAGTGAGGATGGTCCTGGAGGTGCAACGGAAACAGGTGGTGCTGGCGCTGGTGGTGGTGCTGGTGGTTCTGCTTCCTCTGGTGGTTCCACAGGTTCTTCTGCAGATACCGGTAATACTGCGGGTTCTTATGAGTCTATCAATACGCCTTCTGGCGCTGGTGGTACTGCTCCTGGTGGTAATTATGCCATTGTTGAGGGTCGTACTCATGAGGGGCTTCTGCCCGTTTATTTCGACTTTGATCAGTTCGGAATACGTGATGATCAGAAGACTCGCCTGGAAGGAAACGCTGCATTTTTGCAGGCCAATGCTAACCTGAGTCTTGTTATCGAAGGTAATTGTGACGAGCGTGGTACCAATGAGTACAATGTTGCCCTTGGAGAGCGTCGGGCTTTAAGTGCTAAAAAGTATCTGAAGAATCTCGGTGTGGATGCCAGTCGTCTTCACACCGTGAGTTATGGAGAGGAAAAGCCCCTTCTCTACGGACATGATGAGTATTCTTGGTCACAAAATCGGCGCGATGATTTTGTCATTAATTAGTTGACCGACAGTGTATGTTTTTTGAAAAGCCGGGGGATCTCTCCTGGTTTTTTTTTGTGTTTTTTTTCTTCAACATTATCTGAAATGGAGTAGATCCGAATGAATATGGTGAAAAAGAGTTGTCTTCTTGCTGTGGTTTCCTGCTTTTGTCTAAGCTTGCTTCCTGGTGTGGTTTTTTCGGCAGAGTATAAGGTAGGGTTTGTTTCAATTCAAAAGGTGTTGTTTGGCAGTAAGGCCGGCATAGCAGCCGGGGAAAAGCTGAGAGACAAGGAAGAGAGCGTTCGGGCAGAGTTTATGGTAGATGCTAAGGCTGCTGAACAGTTATCAGTAGAGATCCAAAAAAAACAATCTGTCTGGTCAGCTGACAAGTTAGCAGAAAAGCAGCGTGAGTTCAAAAAGATGGAGCGTGACCTTAAGATGAAAGAGGATGATGCCAAGTATGAGATCGTTGAGATGCGTAAGCGTATGCTCAATCCTATTCTGGCACAACTAGATCCCGTCTTGAAAGAGTATGGTACGACAAATGGTTTCAGTATGATCATTGATGCCGATGTTGCATCGCGTAGTGGTTTGATTGTCTTTGGTGACCCGTCCCTGGATGTTTCCAAGGATCTTGTCAATAAGTTGAATGAGAAGATGTAAGCCTGTCAGCTTACTAGGCTGAAGGTGTTTTGCTTGATACCAAGCAAAAAGGCCTCTTTCCCTTTGATGGGGAGGCGGCCTTTTTTTATTCTACGCATAAATATGTAGGAGCGAGCTTGCTCGCGAAAAGGTGCTGCTAGCAACGTAAACATTTCGTGAGCAAGCTCGCTCCTGCAGCCTTGGCTGGCTCTAACGAAAGTTTAGGTATCAGAGTACTATTTTCCCATCATTGCTAAGGCTGTGTTGATAATGGCTGGAGAGTCAATGTGGCCTTGGTGCCAGAGGGTTTCTTGAGGGCCGTGTTCCATGAATTTGTCGGGTAAGCCCAGGACGGTGACAGCAGCATGAAGCTGGCGACGAGCCAGAAGTTCAAGCACCCCAGAGCCAAAGCCACCCTTCTTGACATTGTCCTCAATGGTGATGACCCTCCCTGTTTTAGTGGCCCATTTGCTGATCAGGTCACCATCCAGGGGAGTGACAAAGCGTGGGTTAATTACAGCGGCACTTATTCCCACTTTTTCCAGCCCTTCTGCTGCTTCCATGGCTGGGTAGACCCTATTGCCCACGGGCAGGAGCAAAATATCTGCACCTTCACGTAATAATTCTCCTTTACCATAAGGGATTTTACTAAAGCTGCTACTCATTTGTATGCCAGTCCCGCAGCCTCGACAGTACCGGACAACTGCAGGGCCAGGCATGAAGATGGCGGTAAAGAGCATCTGCTGAAGTTCTTCTTCATCTTTAGGAGCCATGACCACTATATTGGGAATGAAACGGAAGAACGATAAATCAAAGACACCGTGATGGGTAGGCCCATCATCACCAACTATACCACCGCGATCCACCGCAAAGGTTACAGGCAGGTTTGGCAGGCATACGTCATGGATGATCTGGTCCAAGGCGCGTTGGAAAAATGTTGAGTATATGGCCACCACCGGTAAGATGCCCTCCGTGGCCAGGCCAGCGGCAAAGGTGACAGCGTGCTGCTCGGCAATACCCACGTCGAAGAAACGATCTGGAAAGGTGTCAGCAAACTTGGTAAGGCCGGTGCCCGCAGGCATGGCTGCCGTGATGGCAGCGATACGAGGATCATCATGGGCCAATGTAACTAAGGTTGAGCCAAACACATCTGTGTAGGATGGTGGGCTTGGTTTAGAGGGCAGTGATTTGCCCGTTACTTTGTCAAATGGACCCACACCATGGTAGGAACCAGGATTTTTTTCTGCGGGCTCATAGCCTTTACCCTTGGTGGTGGAGACATGAATCAATACCGGTCCCTTGGAAAAATCGCGAACATTGGTCAGAGTGGTCAGTAAAGATTCAATATTATGGCCAGGAATAGGGCCAATATATTCAAATTTTAAGGCTTCAAAGAGCATGCCAGGGGTAAAGAAACTTTTGAGGCTTTCCTCACTTTTTTTCAAGACCTGGAGGATGTTTTCCCCGAGGCCATGGAAACCTTTAAGGAAGTTTTCCATGTCACTTTTAAAGCGAGACATGGTCTTGCCTGTTAACTTACGGCTTAGAAAACTGGACATGGCCCCAACATTAGGGGAGATGGACATTTCATTATCATTGAGGATGACGATAAGATTTTTGCCTAGGTGGCCTGCCTGGTTCAAGGCCTCAAAGGCCATGCCGCCTGTCATGGAGCCATCACCAATAACAGCAATGGTTTTATCTGTATCTCCTTTCAGGTATTTTGCCAGGGATATGCCTAGGCTGGCAGAGATGGAGGTGGAACTATGGCCAGTATCAAAGGCGTCATAGGGACTTTCATCCCGTTTTGGAAAACCACTGATACCCTTATATTGACGGATGGTGTGAAACGAATCACGGCGGCCGGTAATGAGTTTATGGGCATAGCATTGGTGTCCCACATCCCACACTAATTTGTCATCCGGAGTGTTGAAGATGTAATGAATGGCTAGGGTGAGCTCCACGACACCTAAGCAGGGGGCAAGATGGCCGCCAGTCTCAGAAACTGTGTCAATGATGCGTTGTCTGATCTCCTCGGCCAGTTGACGAAGATGTTTGGAGTCAAGTTTACGCAGGTCTTCCGGAGAGTCAATATTGTCCAGCAGAGGTGAAAGTGTCATGCTTAGCGTTTCCGGTAATAGATATAGTTGGCCAATTCCCTTAAGGGGTCGGCTGAGGTGTTAAATGGAATAAGGGCATCCACGGCTTGGGCCACAGCCTCTTTGGCCTTTTTATGTGTTGCCTCAAGGCCAAAAAAAGAAGGGTAGGTAGCTTTGTCCAACTCTGCGTCAGAGCCAGCCTTTTTGCCAAGTTGCTCGGTGGTGCCCTCGACATTAAGCAGGTCATCAACGATCTGGAAGGCGAGACCAATATTTTGGCCATAGGTGGTCAAGGCCCTATATTGGCTGGATGAGGCGTTGCCCAACACTGCTCCCATTTGGACAGCAGCGGTGATCAGGGCGCCGGTCTTACAGCTATGCAGATATCGTAAGGTTTCAAAGGGGATTTCTTTGCCCTCTGAGGCAATGTCGATTGCCTGGCCACCCACCATCCCCAAGGAGCCTGATGCTCGGGATAGGATGGCAATAATTTGCAACTGTTTTTCAGCCGTCAAGGCAGGCTGTAAATCAGCTGAGGAGAGTAGGTCAAAAGCGAAGGTGAGTAGTCCGTCACCGGCTAGAATCGCCTCAGCCTCACCAAAGACAACATGGTTTGTTGGTTTGCCCCGGCGCAGATCATCATTATCCATGGCAGGCAGATCATCGTGGATAAGGGAGTAGGTATGGATACACTCCAGACTGCAAATGACTGGCATGAAAGGGGATGGATCTTCTCCTAAGGCTTCGCAGGTTGCCAGGCAGAGGATGGGACGTATTCGTTTGCCCCCAGCAAAAAGGGAATAACGCATGGCCTCGATATGGGGACTGAGCTCTCCTTGCGCTGGGAGCATAAGCTGCGCCATGGCAGCCTCAACAAGCTCTCTTTTTTCTGAAAGGTATGCCTTAAGATTCATTTACTTTGTCGGCACCGGTAAAGGGGGTTTCCTGCAACTGGCCATTTTTCTCCATGAGCAGGCTTACCTTACGTTGAGATTCTTCCAGCTTATTGTTGCAGAAATCTGCCAGTTTGATTCCTTCGTCAAACTTCTTCAGGCTGGCTTCTAAGCTCAACTCACCACCTTCAAGTTCGTGGGTGATAGACTCAAGTTTTTCTAGGGCGTCTTCAAATGTTTTTCTGGCCATATTTTTTCTACTTGTAGCAGTAAAATTGGGTGAATTAGAACGAATCAGGCATAATAAATGAATCCGTGATATTGGGCAATGGCTTTTACTTGCCTATGGATTTATTCTGATGTGGCTCTTTTTCGAAACCGTTGAATAAGTATGGCTATGGGGCGTGGCCTGGGGTAGAAATAATGAAATGAAAGAGTGCTGAGTGAAAAGGGGTGGTCGCTATTGTGAAAATGGAAAAACATCTGGCAGAGTTTCTGAGCTGGCTGGTGGTGGAGAAGGGTTATTCCCCCCACACCATTGATAATTATAGTCGAGATGTGAGAGAATTTTTTTCCTCTGTGCCGGCAGATCTTACTCTCTCTGCCATAAGCCCTGCTTTGGTTCGGGCTTGGGTTTATGAGCTTAATGGCCGGAACAAGGCAAATTCAGTGGCTCGGAAAATATCAGCCCTGCGGACATTTTTTTTGTTTCAAATCCGTAAAGGCGTGCTTGTGGCTGATCCTACAGGCACCGTGGTTATGCCTAAATTAGGGCATCATATGCCGGTATTTCTATCTGTTGATGAGGTGTTTTTGCTCCTTGATGAACCTGGCGTACAAGACCGCTTCAAGACCCGTGACCGGGCCATTATGGAGATGCTTTATTCTACGGGGATGCGGGTGGCTGAAATTGTTAATATGGATATGGCAAGCCTTGATTTTACAGAAGAAATGGTTACGGTAATCGGCAAAGGTCGTAAGGAGAGGTTGGTGCCTGTTGGTAGCCAGGCCTTAGATGCAGTACAGGCCTACCTTTCTCAACGTCAGCAGATATTTGCTGGCCGCTTAAAATCCGGTAAGCCTGTTGAGTGTGATGCCCTTTTTGTTAATAATCGTGGGGGGCGTCTCTCTGCTCGCTCCATTGAGCGGCTTGTCAAGGCCTACGGTCAACGGGCTGGTATTGCCTTGCCTGTTACCCCCCATGCCCTACGCCACTCTTTTGCCACCCATTTATTAGAGATGGGCGCTGATCTGCGGGTTGTACAGGAGCTTCTTGGTCATGCCAGCCTGTCAACCACCCAGAAATATACCCATCTGGCGGTTGATCATCTTATGGCTGTGTATGATAAGGCCCATCCCAAGGCGTAAAAAGACAGTTTCAAATTTCAAGTAAGTGACAAAGCCACGAAAGGCCACTACTCTTGAAATTCTGATTTAATCCTAAACCCATTTATACCAGTAAAAAAATATGAAAATACGTTCAACAACCATAGTTTGTGTGCGCCATAAAGGTGAGGTTGTCATGGCCGGTGACGGTCAGGTCTCCCTCGGTAATACAGTGATGAAACATGAGGCACGTAAGGTGCGACGTCTCTTTCACGATAAGGTGGTCACAGGCTTTGCCGGAGCCACTGCCGATGCCTTTACCCTCTTTGATAAATTAGAGCATAAGTTGGAACAGTTTAACGGCAATCTCATGCGTGCCTCGGTGGAATTGGCTAAGGACTGGCGTACAGATAAGATGTTGCGTCGTCTGGAGGCCATGCTCATTGCTGCTGATGATGATTATTCGTTGCTGCTTTCTGGTACTGGTGATGTCATTGAATCTGATGATGGCATTCTTGCCATTGGCTCTGGTGGCCCATATGCCCAATCTGCAGCCAAGGCCTTGGTGCTGCATAGTGATCTTGATGCCGAGCAGATAGCACGAGCTGCCATGGAAATTGCTGGCTCCATCTGTGTCTATACCAATACAAATATCGTGGTTGAAAAAGTATGAAGGAAAATAACGCCCTGACACCCAGGGAAATTGTCGAGAAGCTTGATTGTTTTATCGTAGGTCAGGATTCTGCCAAGCGCTCTGTGGCTGTTGCTCTACGTAATCGCTGGCGGCGTCAGCAGGTGCCCCAGCCACTGCGTGATGAGATTGCGCCGAAAAACATCATTATGATTGGTCCCACGGGTGTTGGTAAAACCGAGATTGCCCGTCGCCTGGCTCAACTCGATCGCTCTCCTTTTTTAAAGGTAGAGGCCACAAAGTTCACTGAGGTGGGCTATGTTGGCCGCGACGTGGAATCGATGATTCGTGATCTCATGGAGCTGGCCATTAGTATGATTAAGGAAGAAGAGGCCGAGGCCATGGAGGGAAAGGCCCGTGATCTTGCCAAGGAGCGTATCCTTGACCTCTTGGTGCCTCCTCCACCTCCTGCCCCTGCCGGGGCTGAGCCACTGCAGGTGGAATCCTCCACCCGTGATAAATTTAGGCAGATGCTGGCTGATGGTAAGCTTGACGAGCGTGAGGTTGAGCTTCAGGTAGAGCAGGCCCAGGCTATGCCCATGGTTGAGGTGTTATCCTCTGGTGGCATGGAGGATATGGGTAATTCCATGAAGGATATGTTTTCCAAGATGTTTCCTAAAAAAAGCAATCGTCGCAAGATGAAGGTAAGGGATGCCTTGCTTTATCTGGAGAAGGAAGAGGCCGAAAAGCTTGTTGATATGGATAAGGTGATGCAATTAGCCATCCAGCGGGTTGAACAGACCGGCATCATCTTTTTAGATGAGATAGATAAGATAGCTTCCCGTCAGGGTGGGCAATCTGCTGGAGAGGTGTCGCGTGAGGGGGTGCAGCGTGATTTGCTGCCCATTGTTGAGGGCTCAACCGTCACCACCAAGTATGGCATGGTTAAGACAGACCACATTCTCTTTATTGCTAGTGGTGCCTTTCATACAAATAAGCCTGCGGATTTAGTGCCGGAATTGCAGGGCCGTTTCCCGGTGCGGGTGGAGCTTGATGCCCTAGGTGAAGATGAGTTTTATCGTATTCTCACCGAACCGCAGAATGCCTTGATTAAGCAGTATGTTGCCCTGTTGGCCACAGAAGGCATGGAGCTTGTTTTTGCTGATGACTCTATTCGCACCATGGCCCGCTTGGCTGCTGAAGTGAATATGAAGACAGAAAATATTGGTGCCCGTCGCCTGCACACCATTTTGGAACGACTTTTGGAAGAGCTTTCATTTGACGCTCAGGAGCGAGAAAACAAGGTGTTTGAGGTAACTGCTGGGTATGTTGAAAGTCAGCTGGCTGATATTTCTGATAATGAGGATTTGAGTCGCTATATATTATAACTGCAGAGAGCCATAATTAATAAAACTGGAGTGAGGAGAAAAGAAAAATATGTACGAGGAAGATCTGAAATATTGTCCCCAATGTAAGGACGAGTATCGGGCTGATATTGAGAAATGTGCAGCTTGTGGACTGTTATTGTTAAGTGGCACTCAGATGGCGGATGTAGTGGGGCAGGCAGACTTGGAACGTCAGGCTCGGAAGGGAGACTTAACTGCAGATGATGAGGCGGTAACCATCCATAAGGGGGCCTTGCCTGAGTTACGCCATCTTGAGAAAATCTTTGTGCAGGAAAACATTGGTGTCATTATCATGGGCGATCAGCCCGCGGGTTGCCAGAAGGGATGCTGCCCCACTGATTATTACCTGCAGGTGCGCAAAGAGGATGTTATGGCCGCCTTTGCAATTATTAAGGCCGAGTTCACCAAGGCCACAGATCTTGGTAGCCATAATATGGAGCATGCTGATCAGATCTTTAACGCCGATGCCAGCCATGCCACCTGCCCAGCCTGTGGCTTTGAGTTTGAGACAAGTACCACTACCTGTCCTGACTGTGGACTTTGTTTTGGTTGATTTATTCTGCCTCTAGGTTGTTATCGACAGGCAAGATACTCAATCACTTTCCTGGCAGCGGCAGCAGCCTCGGGGTCGGCGTGTAGCTTCACCGCTTCATCGCAGCGTTCTCCTTGGCGAATGGCCTGGGAGTTGGGGAAATAGGCCACAGGTGCTTTTGGTAAACCAGCCTTGAGAAATTGTCGATCATCCTCGTTTTCCACCATATTAGCAATAAAGGAAATATCTTTGATACCTGCTTCCCGCGCCAGTTTGTGAACTTTAAGGGCGGTACGGATACTTGATTTTGAAGGGATAGCAACAATAAAAAGCTCATCCACCCCGGCAATGGTGCCACGGCCAAGATGTTCGACCCCTGCCTCCATATCAAGGAGGATGGATTGGTTGTCGCTGAGTAAAAGTTTGGTGAGTAGCCGTTTTAATACTGTATTTTCTGGGCAGGCACAGCCGCCTTCAGCTGTCTGGATGGCGCCAAGTACCATGAGCTTTATGTTGTTTTCTTCGAGCATAAAGTCCGCTAGCAGATCGTTGATTTCTGGATTGATATTGTAAAATGGGGAGCCCTCTACCTTGCCAGCCCGTTCGGCCAGCATTTTGCTCATCTCGGCAATGGGGGTAATGGTGTCAATGTTGTCAAAGCCCAGTGTTTGGGCCATATGGGGGGAGGGGTCAGCGTCAATGACCAATACCTCTCGACCACTCTCCTGTAACTGTCTGGCAATGAGTGCCATGATAGTGGTTTTTCCTACACCACCCTTACCTGCTATAGCTGTTTTCATGGAAATTATTCTCTGCTTGGAATTGTAAGTGGATTCTATACGTTTAGGTGAAAATAAATGTTTTGTAAGCTGTTAACTGCTAACCGTCAACCGTAAACTGTCTTTACTATGCTTAACCTTGGTTTAGAACGTCTCCTTGCTGATCCTCCTGCCTATTTGCATGGTAAACGTCTTGGTTTGCTCTGCAATCAGGCCTCCACAGATAGTCAGCTGCGCCATAGTTGTGATCGTATTGCCCAGGCCTTTCCTGGTCAGTTGACGTGCCTTTTTTCTCCGCAACATGGCTTTATGGCAGAAAAACAGGATAATATGGTGGAATCACGTCATGGCGTAGATCAGCTCACCGGTGTGCCGGTCTTTAGTTTGTATGGTAAGGAGCGCAAACCAACGGCAGAGATGATGGCGCAGTTGGATGTCTTGCTGGTGGATATTGTTGATGTTGGCACCAGGGTCTACACCTTTATGTACACCTTGGCCTATTGTCTCCTGGCTGCTGCTGAGTCAGGTAAGACCGTGGTTATTTTGGATCGCCCCAACCCCATCGGTGGCCTTGATACTGAAGGGAATCTTCTTGAGGATGAGGTGCAGTCGTTTGTTGGTATGTACGCCATTCCTATGCGTCATGGTTTAACCTTTGCAGAGTTAGGTCTGCTCTTTAACGAGCATTTTTCCATTGGTGCTGATCTTAAAGTAGTAACCATGGCTGGTTGGCAACGTCAGGATCATTTCCCAGTTACTGGCCTGCCTTGGGTCTTTCCTTCTCCTAATATGCCTAGTTTTCAAACGGCTCTGGTTTATCCTGGTCAGGTGATCTGGGAGGGGACTAATATCTCAGAAGGGCGTGGTACTACCTTGCCTTTTGAGCTATGTGGTGCTCCCTTCGTTGATCCGTACGCTGTGTTGGCAAAGGTAGGCCCAACATCTCTACCTGGTTGTCTGCTGCGGCCTCTCTTTTTCGAGCCTACCTTTCATAAATGGGCTGGTCAGAGTTGTGGAGGTTTTCAGCTCCATGTCACTGATCCCCACTCCTTCCGACCCTATCGCACCACCCTAGCCCTGCTGCAGGCTATGATGCTTCTCTATCCTGATGATTTTGGCTACAAAGAGCCGCCCTATGAGTATGAGTTTGAAAAGCTGCCCTTAGATCTCATTCTTGGCTCTCCTGCCTTGCGCCAGGATTTGGCTGCAGGTGTACCTGTCATGGAGTTAGAGGAAGGGTGGCAGGATGGGCTTGGCCAGTTTGATGCCTTGCGGCATGACGTGATGCTTTATGAGTGAGGTGCTACTTAAGGCCCAAGAGGCGATTTTGGTAGAGGGGTATCTAAAATATTTTTATGATGCGCCTTCCCTTTGCCCCTATGGCATCAGTGATGTGGCTATTTATCACCAGGGACAGTTCGGCTATATGGATGAGCAGCTCATGGGTTGCTTTTTGGCTCGTGGTTTTCGACGCAACAGCAATGCTCTCTATACCATGGTTTGCCCAGGTTGCTGTGCCTGTACTCCCATTCGATTGGCTGTGGCTGATTTTAAGTCAAATCGTAATCAGCAACGTGTCGCTAGGCGTAATAATGGTGTTGAAATAAGTACTATGCCCATACAGGTGAGTAAGGAAAAACTGGATCTCATGGCGCGTTTTTTTGCACATCGCTACCCAGGGCGTGATAATACTCCTGAGAGTTATTACGGTAGTTTTTTTGTGAATTCCATCACCGATACCATGGAGGTTGAATACCGCCTGGATGGTCGTCTTGTTGGTGTGGCCGTGGTGGATGTGGGCCAAAATTGGCTCAATGGGGTCTATTTTTACTTTGATCCTGACGAGGCACGGCGTAGTCCTGGCATATTTAATATCCTCTCTCTTATAGATTTTTGTCTAAAGCAGGGACTTTCCTATCTATATCTTGGCTATTTTATTGATGGACTGAGTGCCATGAGTTACAAGGCCACCTTTAAACCCCATGAGCTTTTTGATGGCTGTGAATGGCAGGGTGGCGACTAAAGAGGGGAGGGGGCTTAGTTTTGGACGTTGAGATTATGCTGACTGGCTGTGGGCATAGACCTGATTACGGCCAGATTTCTTGGCCTGGTACATGGCCTGGTCAGCAGCATCGAGGAGGGTGCCGCTGTGGGGTTTGGGCCAGTCGAGTTGCAGTTGGGCTACACCAAAGCTGGCGGTGATACAGATATTTTTTTTGGATATTTTACCATTCTGGTTGCGGATGATAAAGTTGTAGTTTTCTAACTGTTGGCGGATGAATTCAGCACATTTCATGCCCTTAGTTTCGTCACCTCCTGTGAGGACGATGGCAAATTCCTCACCTCCATAACGGCTCACAAAAGAATCAAAACCATCTTGGCATTGTAGGGTAACCAGACTTTGATTGATGATGGAGGCCACTGTGGCCAAGGCCTGGTCTCCGATACGATGGCCAAAATCGTCGTTGAATTTCTTGAAATGGTCAATGTCCAAGAAGATGATTGCCAGGGGAATCTCTTCCCGTTCAACTCGTACCAGTTCTTTTGTCAGGTGTTTATCAAGGCTGCGGCGGTTATGGAGGCCGGTGAGGCTGTCTCTGTGGCTCAAGGTTTGCAAATGTTCGATGTCTTCATCCATCACCGAGATGATACTGTGGAAGGCTGTGCGCAGTTCGCCGAGTAGGAGTTGGGGTTCCAGTCCTGATTCCACCCTGCTGATGGTGGTGGTCTCCAGGGTTTGGATGTCACCACGGCGCTGGGCGATAAGCTGTTGGAATTCTCCGAGCAACTTAGCTGTCTCGTTAATGGCATTTTTCAGGTTATGAAGGCAGGGGGCGCTGATGATCTGTTCTGTCTCGTGGCTGACTGTTTTGAGACGTTGTGCTGAGTAATCTTTGTCCTTGATCAGCTTAAGCAGGAGTTGTTGAAATTGTTTTTTCTGATTACGATATAAATAAAGACTTTCCAAATTAATTAAGTTCCACATAGCCGA
>JAOZSN010000122.1 GCA_029939635.1 Deltaproteobacteria bacterium | reverse complement strand
GCCTTGATCTGCTGGATGAAGCCCTTGAGCAGGGTCTTAATACCATTATTACCCACCATCCCCTCCTGTTCCACCCCCTTAAACAAATTCGTACTGATAGCCCCCTTGGCCAGA
This sequence comes from Deltaproteobacteria bacterium, assembly GCA_029939635.1. Lineage (GTDB taxonomy): Bacteria > Desulfobacterota > Desulfobulbia > Desulfobulbales > SURF-16 > JAOZSN01. The sequence goes on along the minus strand of JAOZSN010000122.1, from coordinate 8,858 downwards.
TCATCGCCAAGGCTATGGCGGCAGAAATGCAGATCATTGCCTGTCACACCAATCTGGATGTGGTGCCGGATGGGGTTAGTGATGTGCTTGCCCATAAGCTGGGGTTGGTGGATTGCCAACCTTTGCAGGTTCACGGAGCTGATTCTGCCTATGGTTTTGGCCGGTTGGGGCGGTTGCCCTCAGCCATGGTTGGTGCTGAATTTTTAGATAGGGTGTCACAGACCCTCCAGCAACCGGAGATGATTGTTGCTGGCAGTGTGCCTGAAATAGTGCATCAGGTGGCGGTGTGTGGTGGCAGTTGTGGTGATTTGGCGGAGTTGGCGCGTCAGCAGGGCGCGCAGATTTTTATTACTGCCGAGGTGAAGCATAGTGTTGCCCGCTGGGCCGAGGATGCAGGTATCTGTCTCCTTGACTGTGGTCATTTCAGTACTGAGCAGATTATTATCGAGCCCCTTGTGGCACGGCTCGATTCTCTGTTTGGGGCACAGGTAAAGGTGCAGGCTTCTATCCGGCAAAAAAAACCTTTGCAGGGCAGGATAGATACAAATAAAAAATAGATATCCTACATGGAACGAGGCCATGTTCTGTGTAGGGTAAAAGTTTGGTAAGGATCTAAAAAAACCGGATAAAGCGTGAGAGTATGCACTTTTATCCATTAAGAACGTGGCTGGTCTCCAGCCCATATACCATGAGGAAGTGACATTGAAAGAGGAGTTAGGTAAATTACTGGCGTTACAGGATATTGATCTGCGAATTCGTAAATTGGACGAGGAAATTGCAACAGGTCAGGGCTCCCTTGACGGTATTCAAAGCGGCATTGATGGTTATCTGGAAGAGGTTGAAGATCTTAAGGAACGTTTGGAGGTAGTTGGTAAAGAGAAGCTGGACGTGGAAACCGAGCTGGAGGACGAGACCACTCGTCTAAAGGATCGGCAGACCAAGCTGATGAATGTGCAGACCAACCGGGAGTATCAATCTCTGCTCAAAGAGATTGAAGAGACCAAGAGCGCTAATAAGCGGCGGGCTGAAGAGGTGGAGCGTTATCTTGAGATCGCTGAGGCTATGCAGGCCAAGATCGAGATGCTTGGAGAGTCAGCAGAGGAGGAGAGAGCGAATCTGCTTGACCAACAGAAAAAAGTTGAGACCATGTCGCAAGAGCTTGAAGTGCAGAAGACCAAAATTAGCAAGGAACGTAAGGGTAAGATTGATGGCGTCAGTAAAGGTGTCTATCGCCGTTATGAGCAGCTGCGGGAACGTCGTAATGGCATGGCCATTGTTGGTGTCACCGATGGTGTTTGCCAGGGTTGTTATATGAATATCCCACCCCAGCAATATAATGAGTTGTTGCGTGGTGATGAGCTGCATAGCTGTCCTTCTTGTCAGCGCATGATGTTTCACAAGCCTGCCAGTGAGGAAGAGTAAAAGTGGGCTCAAAGGCCTCATCTTTATCCACTTAGGCCTCCTCACATAGGCAACTATAGTTAGGTGGCCTAACTGAATAAATCTAAGGCCTTTGAGCCCACTTTAGAGATTTTATTGTGAAAAAAATAGTACCAGATTCTCTTTTTGCTGGGCTGGCTAAGCAAGAGGTACTGCAACGTTTGGCCCAGGAGTTGCCTGATGTGGTGATTGAGGCTCTCTTTGCTGAGCGGGAGCCGGCTGAAATTCGTCGTGTGCTTTGGCCGGAATGGCAGGCAGAAGTGGAGGAGGAGGCTGTTCCTGAGCCAGTCTTGGTCGAAAAGGTGTCTTTATCCAAGAATATGCGGCTCTTTACGGATGGGGCATCGCGGGGTAATCCTGGTTTGGCTGGAGCAGGCTATACCATTGATGATGGACAGGGGCAGGAGTTATTGGGCGAGGGCGTATTCTTGGGGAGTTGTACCAATAATGTCGCTGAATATGAGGCCCTGATTCGTGGACTGCAGGCTGCCCAGCAGTTGGCTCCTGAAAGATTGGAAATTTTTCTCGACTCTCAGCTCATTGTTCGTCAGGTGGAGGGGCGCTATAAGGTGAAAAATGCCACCCTTAAGCCGCTTTTTACTCGGGTCAAGCAACTTTTGGCTGGTTTATCGAGTTGGACAATTAATCATGTTCCCCGTGAAGAAAACAAACGGGCTGATGAATTGGCCAATGAGGGAATTGACTTGCGGTAAAAGTTCACTAACAGCGTAGCAGTGTCTACCTCATCTTCGTCCGTTTTTGCCTTCTCACATAGCTCGCTATGCTTCGAGGCCTAAACGAACGAATCTAAGGCACTGGTAAATTTTTACTTTTTAATAAAAAAGATACAATATTAAGTTGGTGATTTGAGAAGACTAAAATGTCTATTCTTTTTGTTTCTCAACTTTTTAAAACAGTTTTCGAGTGGACGCATGATCGCTGGTGGTCTTTGACCGCTGGAGGAAAGTCCGAACTCCGTAGGGCAGGGTGGTTCGTAACACGAACCAGGGGTGACCTTGGGAAAGTGCCACAGAAAAGAAACCGCCTCTTTTGAGGTAAGGGTGAAATGGTGGGGTAAGAGCTCACCGCCTGTGCTGGTGACAGCCGGGGCACGGTAAACCCCACCCGGAGCAAGACCAAATAGGAAAGCGTTTGAGGGCGGCCCGCCCAAAGCTTTCGGGTAGGTTGCTTGAGGTGCCGGGCGATCGGCATCCCAGAGAAATGATCATGGCCCGTTTTACGGGTACAGAATTCGGCTTATAGTCCACTCGATTTTTTTGTACAAGTTTAGCAGCACCTCATCTTCGTTCATCTAGGCACTGCTAAACTTGTACACAGCTGGGATTTATCCAAATTTGTAGCCCCCGGCGAACTATTGCGATTTTTTTATGCTAATGACCTACGCCATCATCCCAGCCGGCGGCATCGGTTCCCGTATGGGGCTTGATTGTCCCAAGCAATATTACCATCTGGCTGGCATCCCCATTCTCATCCATACCCTGCGTGCCTTTGAGGCGGCAGGCTCCATTGCTGGTGTCATTGTCGTGGTGCCAGAGGCACACGTGGCGGAAACCAAGGAGCTGGTTGCACACTACGGCCTTGCCAAGGTAAAGCAGGTGGTGGTGGGTGGTGTGTTTCGCCAAGATTCCGTGGCCTGTGGTCTGGCGGTGGTGCCGCAGGATTGTGGTTTTGTGGCTGTGCATGATGGGGCTCGACCGCTGGTGAGCCCAGGGCTTATTGATGCCTGTGTGCTGACTGCCAAGACCAGTGGTGCCGCCATGGCAGCGGTGCCGGTGAGTGATACGCTAAAAGAGGTGACGTCAGGTGGCCGCATCAACTGTACGGTTGATCGTTCTTGCCTCTGGCAGGCCCAGACTCCCCAGGTGGTGGCCCTTGATCTCCTCCAGCAGGCCTTTGCCTTGGCTGCAGAACAGGATTTTATTGGGACGGATGAGGCTTCCTTTGTTGAATTGTTGGGCCATGAAATGATGGTGGTGTCAGGATCGGAGACAAATATTAAGGTCACCCGTCCGGATGATCTAGCCATTGCCGAGGCCCTTTTGCAGGGCAGAGATGAGGAAAATATGACACATCCGGTCTTAGCTGTACGGATAGGGCATGGCTATGATGCCCATCAACTGGTCAGCCAACGCCCTTTGGTTTTGGGTGGGGTCACTATTCCCCACCACCATGGTCTTCTCGGTCATTCAGATGCCGATGTTCTCACCCATGCCCTGTGTGACGCCATCCTGGGAGGCCTGGGCCTTGGTGATATCGGCCAACATTTTCCTGATTCAGATCCAGTCTATAAAGGTATCTCCAGCCTGGTATTGCTTGGCCATGTCATGGGGTTCGCTGCTCAGCACGGCTATATTCTGGGCAATGCCGATGTCACTGTCATTGCCCAAGCCCCAAAGCTGGCGCCCTACTGGTCTGAGATGGTTGGAAATCTGGCAATAACCTGTGAGGTGGAATCTGGGCAAATCAACTTAAAGGGGACTACCACTGAAAGAATGGGTTTTGCTGGCCGTGAAGAGGGTATCGCCGCCCATGCCGTGGTTACTCTGATAGCTTCTGGGAAGATTTCTTGACATTAGCTTACAAAGACTTTTATCATTATGCAATATCTTGAAAATATAGGTAAAGTTTTATGAAAATACTCCCTCAGAAAAATATTTGCCTCTCCATTGCCGAGGCCACGGTGGAGGACGCTTTACTGGCGGCTGGCAAGGTAGCAGCAAAGGCGGACATTATTGAGATTCGTCTTGATACCCTAAGGGTGCCAGAGGTGGAGCCCTTCATCGCTTCCTTATCTATCCCTCTTCTTTTTACTAATCGTCCTGAGTGGGAGTGTGGTCACTACTCCGGGCCAGAAAAAGAGAGAGTTGATCTGCTTTGTGCGGCGGTGGTGGCTGGAGCTGCATATGTTGATTTGGAGTTACGGGCTACCCCCGAGAGTTGGCAGCAGCTGGCAGCAACACTGGAGGGAAAGGAAACAACCCTTATCACCTCCTGGCATAATTTTGACACCACCCCTGATGATGAAGAGCTGCAGGAGATTTTCTGGCAGATGGCAGCCTCAGGGGCGGATGTGGGCAAAATTGTCACTACGGCCCATGGTTTTAGCGATGTTTTACGTGTCTTACATTTGCAACTTCTTGCAGAGCAAGAAAATTTTCCCCTGGCTGCCTTTTGTATGGGTGAGGACGGCCGTATCAGCCGCGCTGCCACCCTGGAACTCGGCGGGGTTCTCACCTATGCAGCTGCGGATCAAGCCAGTGCAACTGCCCCTGGCCAGCTCACCGTTGAGGCCATAAAAAAAATTCAGAGGTGTCTCCATGATTGATGGTCATACTCAGCTCTACGGCATTATGGGAAATCCTGTCAGCCACAGCTTAAGTCCGGCAATGCATAATGCTGCCTTTGCCCATAATCAGCTTAATGCCATCTACCTGCCCTTTGAGGTGGAGGATGTGGAGGGTGCCATGCAGGGCTTTCGTGCCCTGGGGGTACGGGGAGTAAGTGTCACCATTCCCCATAAGCAGATAGTGCGGCGTTATGTGGATGATATTGACTCGGTGGCAGCCAAGATTGGTGCTGTTAATACATTACGTTTTGAAGATGGCCATATTCAGGGAGTTAACACCGACTGGATTGGCGCCAACCGGGCCTTGGGCGATAAGATGGATTTGGCTGGCAAGACAATCTTGCTCCTCGGTGCTGGTGGCTCAGCGCGTGCCTTGGGTTTTGGTTTCCAGGAGGCCGGAGCAGAGGTGATGATTGCCAGCCGTACACCGGTGACTGGTAAGGCCCTGGCTGAAACCTTGAATTGCGAATGGCATAATTTGGAAGAGATTTCTGGGCTCACAGCAGATGCCTTGGTGAATGCCACTTCGGTGGGGATGGGTGAAACCGCTGATATCTCCCTTGTGCCGGCCGATAAGGTCGCTGATTTTTCTGTGGTAATGGATATCGTTTATGCTCCCTTGGAAACCAGGTTGCTGCGTGAGGCGCGCGAGGCAGGCTGCGCAGTGATTAATGGTTTGGCCATGCTGCTGTATCAGGGGGTGGCCCAGTTTGAGCTGTGGACCGGCCAGCAGGCTCCCATCCATGTCATGAATCATGAACTGCGGGCTGGATTGGGGATATAGGGCTGAGAAAAGCGAATATTGAATAACTAATATCTAATAGTGAATTTCGAAGTAATGTACTTTATTTTAATAAAGAAAATATCCCCCTTCATCATTCGATATTCTGCGGTTCGTTGTTCTTTCCTCTGGTAATTTCTTTTTCTTCGGCTAATATCTAGCCCCTAATCTCTGACCCCTAGCCTCTAATCCTTGCCCCCTGTTTCCCTATGCTTGAAATTAAACCCCTCTCCCGCGTTGATACAGACATTATTGTCCCTGGTTCTAAATCCATCACTCAGCGTGCCCTTATTGCTGCTGCCTTGGCTGATGGTCAATCCACCCTTGTTGGCCCTTTGGCCAGTGAAGATACTGCCTACACCTCCAAGGCCTTGCAGTCCATGGGTATGAAGGTGGAGCAGGGAGAGGATGAGTGGCAGGTGAACGGCATTGGTGGGCGTATTCTCTCCCCGGACAAGGAAATTTTTCTGGGCAATAATGGTACTGCCACCCGTTTTCTTACTTCTTTTGTGGCCTTGGGCCATGGTCTGTTTACCATTGCCGGTGAAAAGCGGATGGAGGAACGGCCCATTGAGCCTTTGATGAGTGCCCTGCATGGCTGGGGGGTGGATATCCGTAGTATCAAGAATAGTGGCTGTCCGCCTTTGGAGATTAAGGCCGATGGTATTCAGGGTGGTGTCACCACGCTGCCCGAAGGTAAATCCAGCCAGTACCTCTCCTCCTTGCTGTTGGTGGGGCCGTATACTAAGGAACGGGCTCTCCTCCATGTCGAGGGAGAGGTGCCTTCCAAGCCGTATGTCACCATGACCCTGGCTGTTATGCGCGCCTTTGGTGCTGAACTTAAGGCCAGTGATGAGTTAAATACATTTGATATCAGTCCTGGTCGGTATAAACCCTGTCGCTATCAGGTGGAAGGCGATGCCTCTAGTGCCTCCTATTTCTTTGCTGCTGCGGCCATTACTGGTGGCCGAGTCACGGTGAAAAATGTGCCGAGTCCTTCTTTGCAAGGAGATACCGCCCTGGTGGGTATGTTTGAGCAAATGGGTTGTACGGTGGAGTATGGCGATGGTATCACCCTGCATGGCCCTAAAGAGCTGCGCGGTGTGGAGGTGGATATGGGGGATTGCCCAGATGTGGCTCCCACCCTGGCCATTGTTGCGGCCCATGCTAAAGGGCGAACGGTGATCAAAAATATTGCTCACCTACGTATCAAGGAGTGTGACCGCATCAATGCGGTGCTCACTGAGCTCAATAAGATGGGTGCTGTGGTAACGGAGAGGGAGGATGCCTTGATTATCGAGGGCTATAATCCGGACAAACCATTGCATGGTGCCGAGATTGATACCTATGAGGACCACCGTATTGCTATGTGTTTTGGCGTTGCCGGTCTGGTTACTCCAGGCGTTAAAATAAAAAATCGCACCTGCGTGGGCAAGTCATTTCCTGATTTTTGGGAACGCTTTGGTTGGTTGTATTAACTGCACAAATGTAGAGAAATAAAGAAAATTGGTTGTATTGTTCTCTCCCTGTAGCCATTCTCTATTTCTCTATTTCTCTAATCCCTGTTGCCTGCAGCATAGCCCAGCCCAGCTCATCCCCGTTGCCATCATAATCTCCCTCTGCCATTGCCGCCATGTGGTCAAGAAACTGGGTCGCCAGTTTCTTACCCAGTTGTACTCCTTCCTGATCAAATGAGTTGATGTTCCATAGAAAACCCTGCATGACGATTTTTGCCTCATAGAGGGCCAGCAGGCTGCCCATGGTGTAGGGGGTGAGGCGATTGGCTATGAGTAGGGAATTAGGCCGGTTGCCGGGGAACCGTTTGTTGGGGTTGTCGTTGTCCTGACCTGTGGCTAGGGCTAGAGACTGAGCCAGCAGGTTGGCTAGTAGTTTGTCTTGGGACGAGGTTTCTTGGATAGTGATATCCTGCCCATACTGGCTGGAGCGGAAGCCGATGAATTCCACCGGCACTGTGCTGGTTCCTTGGTGGATGAGTTGGTAAAAGGCATGCTGGCCATTGGTGCCTGGTTCACCCCAGATAACGGGGCCGGACTGATAGTCAAGGGCCGTACCATCCCTGTTTATTTCCTTGCCATTACTCTCCATATCACATTGTTGCAGGTGGGCTGCAAAGCGTATGAGTCCCTGACTGTACGGCAGGATGGCCACGGTTTCATGGTTAAGATAATTATGGTTCCAGCTGCCAATAAGGGCAAGCAGGAGTGGGATGTTTTTTCTGATGTCTCGTTGTTCCGCACCTGTATCCATATCTGCTGCACCCCGCAGAATATCAACAAAGGCGTCATAGCCCAGGGCAAAGCCAAGCATAACACCGCCCACCATGGAGGTGCTACTGTAGCGGCCGCCAATATAATCGTACATATAAAAGCTGCGCAGATAGGCCGTGGGGTTGTCCATGGGACTCCCCTGACCGGTGACAGCAATAAAATGATGGGCCGGTTCCAGGCCCGCCTGGCGGAAGGCAGTCTTGACCAGCTCTTCGTTGGTCAGGGTTTCCAGGGTGGAGCCGCTTTTAGAGACAACATTGACCAGGGTTCGAGAGAGATCAATGCCCTGCAATACTGCGGCAGCATCGTCTGGGTCAACATTGGCAATAAAGTGTACTTTGCGATCAGGCAAGCTGTAGGCGGCAAGGGCATGGTATAGGGCCCGGGGGCCGAGATCTGAGCCACCAATACCCACCTGGATCATGGTGGTAAAAGTTTCACCCTTGTGGTTACGCAGGCTGCCGTCAGCAAGCTCAGCCAGGAAGTTTTGCAGTTTACGCAGCTCATTTTTAGCCTGGGCACTTGCCTCTGCTGCCAAGGGGCTAGCTGAAAAAATATCCCGACAGGCTGTGTGCAATACTTGGCGATTTTCCGATTCATAGCCGTTGATACGGTTCATCACCTGGCCCTGCTTCATGGCCAGGAACTGGTCAATTATACCCGCCTCGTCGGCCAGCTGTTGCAAGTTAACCAAGATATTGTCATCCAGGCGCTGGGTGGCATAGAGCAGATCAAAACCAGCTGTATGGGTTTTGTACTGTTGGAGTCGGTGTGGTGTCAGACGGCCCTGACGGAGATCTGGTGGGTAGAGGGCAGATTTTGTCAGCTGCTGGTGGGCAGGATGGGCCGTGAGGTCGGTGTAGGTTGGCATTGGGGCAGTCTGGTGAAGGTTGAAAGGGCGCTCAAGGGCAAAAAGATGTTTCTATAGTCTTGTTATTTCAGCATAAAGTAACTGGGCTGTCAATAAGGAGATGAGGGCAGG
>JAOZSN010000121.1 GCA_029939635.1 Deltaproteobacteria bacterium | reverse complement strand
AGGGAGTATTGCTATTCGCTCAACCCCCTTTGTGGTGGCGGACACCAGTTGGTAAAAGGTGTTTTGCCCTGTCATCGCCAAACGCCTGGTGTAGCTGTTTTGACTCTAAATATTTGTTGACGCCCCTGTGGTGTAAGTAATTATTGCGCAAAGTTACCCGCGCTTTCGCTGGAGTGACGGCGGAGTCAGCCCCGCGAAGGTGGGGATCCAGGGTCTTCAATGGTTTACGATGCTGCCAGCTGAGTTTCCTTAAGATCCACAAAAGTAAAAAACTACGAGAAATATTATGAGAATACTTATTCTGGAAGATTCCAAGCCTGGTCGGCTCCTGCTTACCAGTCGTCTCGAAAAGGAAGGCCATCGGGTTGACTCGGTGGAAAATGGGCGGCAGGGTTTTTTGATGGCCACCTCCCATCAGTATGATATTTTTATCAGTGATTTGCTCATGCCTGGTTGGGATGGCTATAAGTTTATTGAGGCCATGGAGGTGGTGTGCCCAAATATGCCTATTATTGTTGTTTCTGGGTCCTATGAGGAGAAAGAGATTCGCGATCGGGTAACAAGTTATGGCAATGTGCTCAATATTCTGCCCAAGCCCATAGATTTTAAATGGCTTTTTGAGGTGTTGGCCACAGTGAAGGAGCAGAGTACTGAATCTGTACGTAAAATGGCTCGTATTGTCTGTACCATTGGTCCTGCCAGTGATGCTCCGGAAACCATTGGCAAAATGATTCTGGCTGGGATGGATGTAGCACGGCTTAATTTTTCCCATGGCAGCCATGAAAGCCACGCTAAAACATTGCAGGCTATTCGTGATGCCGAGGAAAAATGGGGAAAACCCATTGCTGTGTTGCAGGATCTATGCGGGCCAAAAATTCGTACTGGTGCCATGAAGGATAATGGTGTGCTCCTGGAGCGCGGTAAGCGTCTTGTAATTCAAACTGAGCCAATTGAAGGGACGGCGACGAGATTTTCCACCATTGCCCCGGAGATAATTGCCGATCTACGCCACGGTGATCAGGTTTTACTTGATGATGGCTTACTGGAACTTAAGGTGGTGAAAGAAGGGCATGATGAGGTGGAATGCCAGGTGGTGGTGGGGGGCACTTTGAAGTCAAGCAAGGGCATAAATCTGCCCATGACCAGCTTGTCACTGCCCTCTGTGACAGATAAAGACAAGGCTGATCTGCAATGGGGGTTAAATCATTCCGTTGATTATGTTGCCCTTTCCTTTGTGCGTACTCCAGAGGAAATTTTAGAGATTAAAGATATTATTCATACCTCTGGCAAGCGTGACCTGCTGGTGGTGGCTAAAATAGAAAAGCCGGAGGCAGTGGAGAATATCCGTGCAATTATCAACGCCACTGATGCCATCATGATTGCTCGCGGTGATATGGGGGTAGAGTTGCCTGCCGCCAAGGTGCCACGCATCCAGCATGAGATCATTCGTATGTGCTGGCAGGAAAATACTCCAGTGATTACTGCCACCCAGATGTTGGACTCCATGACCTATAATAACCGGCCCACTAGAGCCGAGGTTACCGATGTGTCTGTGGCAGTAAAGGATGGCACAGATGCGGTAATGCTCTCAGGTGAGACTGCGGCCGGTATGGACCCGGTCAATGTGGTCCGTACTATGGCATCTATTATTCGTGAAGAGGAGAATTATCCTGATTCCATGGGTAAAGATCAGTGCCAGCTGTTAATCGCCGATGGTAGTACAAACCCAGCAATAACAGCAGCGGCCAGCCTTAATAATAGTGCTGCCACCATGTTGCTAGATGCCCATGGAACCCTTTTTCCCCAGCTCTCCAAATGGAATAGAAAGGTGCCTTCCCTGCTGGTGACAAAATCATTACATGTGGCTCGGCATGCCAGTTTGTATAAGAATATTGTGCCCATCATTATTCGCGAAAAATTAAACCGCGACCAGATGGTTTTTCGGGCCATGGAAACGGCCAAAGAGTGGGGCTATATCAAGACCAACGATGTGGTGGCCGTAGTGGAAGGAGGGCGCCTCACCCAAGGTGGTATCCCTCAGATGGGCGCTTTTCAGCTGGTGCTGGTAGAATAAAACTGTCACTTAGTTTATTTCAACGATCTCGATATCAAAATTAAGGGTCTTTCCTGCCATTGGGTGGTTGACGTCCATCTGCACAACCTCATCGCCAATGTCAGCTACGGTGGCGGGAATGGGTTGTCCTTGTTGATCGGCCAGTTGCAGTTGCATACCGACCTCTAGCTCCATCTCGGCTGGAAAGTTGGCGCGAGGCATATCAAAAATCATATCTTTGTTGCTTTCGCCATAGGCTTCTTCTGGTGGCAGGGTGATATTGGTGGTCTCACCTATTTTCATGCCCATTACTGCTTTGTCAAAGCCTTTGATCATCTGGCCAGCACCCACGGTAAATGCTAGGGCATCGCGTTCACGAGAAGAGTCAAAGACCTCTCCGTCTTCAAATGTGCCTGTGTAATGTACGGCGATGTTGTCACCTTCTTTAATTGTCATAGTATGTTCCTTGAGCTTAAATAGTTTGTTAGTAAGGTGCTAAATGGTTGAAAGGGCCAAACTTACCTGAAATTTTTCAAAAAATCCCCCTAAATTTCGCGGAGTTTGATACTCTGGTATTAAGAGTTTTAAAAGGTATTATTAAACATGTTCCTTCCGTTCCTATAGGTTGTTGCTTATGACATCTGAACAAGATCCGGCTACTGATGTATTGACGAACGTTCCTGATCAGGAAAATAGTGATTATTGGCAGAAAAAGACCGAGATGGAAGCCAAGGGGAAAATTTTTTTTTCCCAAACCATCTATCGCCACTGGTGTAAGTCGTGCGGTATCTGCATAGCCCTCTGCCCTAAACAGGTTTATTTGAAAAATGAGGTGGGTGGCCCTGAAATCGCTAAACCCGATGAGTGTATCGGTTGTTTAAGTTGTGAAATCCACTGTCCTGACTTTGCCATCTCCATTACCCCACGTTATCAAGATCGTCGTCATCGTGGTGAGGAGAGGTAGGGTGCGCTGTAATTGAAAGAGTAAAAAATTGTAACTATTTAGATTGGGTAAGAAATTACCCCCAACTCTGAACAGTTACCAAAAAATAATGGGAATGAGAATGGAATCATCCTCTGAAAAATTTCTTCTGCAAGGCAATGAAGCCATTGTTGAGGGTGCCTTGGCTGCTGGTTGTTGTTTTTTTGCTGGCTATCCCATCACTCCTTCCTCCGAAATTGCTGAGTTGATGAGTATGCGTCTTCCCAAGCAAAATGGCACCTTCATTCAGATGGAGGATGAAATCGCCAGTATTGGTGCTATCATTGGTGCCTCTCTGGCTGGGGCCAAGGTGCTCACTGCAACCTCAGGCCCTGGTTTTTCTCTTATGCAGGAAAATTTAGGCTATGCCTGTATGACCGAGGTTCCCCTTGTGATTGTTAATGTCATGCGTGGAGGGCCTTCCACTGGTCTGCCCACTAGTCCGGCCCAGGCCGATGTCATGCAGACGCGTTGGGGTACCCATGGTGATCATCCCATTATTGTGCTTTCGGTGTCATCAGTGGCTGACAGTTATGAGATTGCGGTGCATGCCTTTAATATGGCAGAGAAGTATCGCGTGCCAGTGGTGTTACTCTCCGATGAGATTGTTGGCCATACTCGTGAGGCCATTACCTTGCCTCCTGGTAAGCCCATGGAGGTAGTTAATCGCATAAAGCCCAGTGTGCCGCCGGAGTGGTATGTGCCCTATGAAAATAATAGCCGGGGTGTGCCGCCCATGGCTGATATTGGCAGTGGCTATAGGCACCATGTTACTGGCTTGATGCATAATGCTAAGGGGTTTCCCACCTCAGATCCGCAGGAGGTTGATACTTTTCATCGCCGCATGCAGCGTAAGCTGGACAATGGCGCCATGGAGATTCAGATGAGTCGAGGCTTTATGCTTGATGATGCTGAAGTTGCGGTTATAGCCTATGGGGCTGTTACTCGTTCTGCTTTGCGGGCGGTGAAGATGGCGCGTGAACAGGGCATTAAGGCCGGCCTATTGCAACTCATAACCCTTTTTCCTGTGCCTAGAGCTGCCTTGGATAGTGTCTTACGCCAATGTCGAGCTGTATTGGTTGCTGAGATGAATATGGGGCAATATGTCCGAGAGGTAAGGGCTGTTAATGTCAGTAGCAATGTAAAGCAGCTTAACCGCTTTGATGGTCATCTTATCAAACCTGACGAGATCTTTGGGAAATTGATGATATTATAATAAACAGGGCGCACAAGACATCTTGCTGAATTTTATAGAAAGGACTTTTCCATGGTAGAACATGCCTCAGTTATACGAAACGATTTTTTACGCCATGATATGCAGTTTCCCCATGTCTGGTGCCCTGGTTGTGGGCTGGGTATTGTTCTTGGTTCGCTCATTCGTGCCACAGCCAAGTTGGAAATCCCCAAGGATGATATGGTTCTTGCTTCGGGTATTGGTTGTACCGGGCGAATGCCCGCCTATGTTGATTTTAATACCCTCCATACCACCCATGGCCGGGCCTTGACCTTTTCAACTGGTATTAAGTTGGCTAAACCTGAACTAACCGTGATGACCATCATGGGGGATGGTGATGCCACTGCCATTGGTGGCAACCATTTTATCCATGCTGCCCGTCGTAATCTTAATATCACCGCTATCATCGTTAATAATCAGACCTATGGTATGACTGGTGGCCAATATTCACCCACCACTCCATACGGTTCCAAGGCCACCACCGCAATGTACGGTCATATTGAACATGCCTTTTCTATTGCTGAGCTGGCGGTTACTGCTGGGGCCTCTTTTGTGGGGCGGGGTACAGTGCATCATGTCACTCAGCTTGATGATCTTATTGGTAAGGGTATTCGAAAACGAGGTTTTTCGGTGATTGAAATTATTTCCAATTGCCATACTAACTATGGCAAAATGAATAATTTGGCTGATCCGGTAGCCTATCAGATGTGGATGAAAGAGCATGCTGTCAGCGTCAAGAAGGCTGCAAAGATGAGCGTTGAAGAGTTAGAGGATAAGTTTACCATAGGTATTCTTGCTGACATTGATAAGCCATCCTATATTGAAGAATATCAGAAGATTCGTGACAAGGCAGCCGGAGCTGGGAGTTAGATAACATGGAAAAGAATCGCTATGAAGTGCGTTTTGGAGGTTCAGGTGGCCAGGGAATAATTACTGCGGCGGTTATCTTAGCCGAGGCGGCCGGGGTGTATGGTGACTTTCACGTTTGCCAGACCCAGAGCTATGGGCCCCAGTCACGGGGGGGGCGCTCCAAGGCCGAGGTGATAATCAGTAAGCAGGAGATAGACTATCCCCATGTTATCAAGATGGATTGCTTTCTGGCCATGAACCAACCCTCCCTTGATGCCTATTTTTCCGATTTTGAGCCTAATGGTCTCCTCATTGTTGATTCTACTTTTGTGGAACAGGTGCCAACCAGTCGTGCCATCTCTTTGCCCTTTACCCGAATGGCCAGGGAAGATCTTGGTAAGGAGATTGTCGCAAATATCATTGCTTTAGGTGCAGTGGTGCAGCTCAGTGGCATAATTTCCCTGGCCAGCCTGGAAAAGGCTGTTTTATCCAGGGTGCCAGTTAAATTTCGTGAGTTGAATCAGCAGGCTCTGCAGGCCGGTATTGCAGCTGCAAAGCAGGTGAATTTAGGAACGTTGCCTCGTTCTTCAGTTACAGAGGAGATTTTGATTTAAGACGTTGATATTCGTGGAAGGTGCAGATATAAAAAAAGCCCTGATCATTTATGATCAGGGCTTTTTTTATATCTGCACCTGTTCAGCCTCGTTGAATTTTATCCCTCTTCAGGGTTCTGGTTAGGCCAATTTGGTACCAGGCTTAGAGGCTCTCCACTGCCAAGTTTGATCTTGTCCATCACCATGAGATTATTATGGGTGATGATGCGTTGCAAGGTGTGGATGTAGGCCTCACCCTTTTCAGAATAGCGATGGAGAGTAGTGGCCAGGGTCAGGCCACTTAAAGGCTTGTTATTCTTGCGCATCTCAGCCCGTTTTTGGCGAAATTCTCGGTAGGCCTGGTTGGTGTTTAAATTTTTTGAAAAGGCAATGGCTGAATGGAGAGGTGTGTCAAAATCTGCAATACGGTAATCTCCTAAATTCTTCCGTTGTCCTTTGGGCACCAGACCACTGCCCCATCTCCACTGACCAAACAGCGAGTTGCCCTCACCAGCAAAACGGGAGGTGGCATAGGCACTTTCATACGCTGTCTGTGCCACAGCCATAGACACAGGGATTTCATCCACCCGTTCAATCAGGGCTGGGAAGAGGGCTGGCGTAAATGCCTTAGTGCCCTTGTTTTTCAATAAACGATAGGTTTTGGCCAAGGAGGTGAGCCAGGCGGTGTCCTGTAAACTTAAGCCGCCGCTTGTTTTGTATTTATTAAACAGGATAAGGAGTTCTTCCCTGTCCTCCATAATGAGTTCATTACTGCGCAGAATAATTGGCAGCATGGCACGGAAAAAAAGATCCTTTTTAAACTGGGTGGTATGGTTTTTTGACCAGGTGTGAACGATTTGGGTCAGATATAGACGGGGTACATCAATATGCCCTTCCTGGATGTTTTTTATGGTGTACCCGGCATCCTCAAAATAATCCCATACCTGCTGGGCTGAAGTTACTTCCAGTGTTTTACTGGGGTAATAGGCCCGTTTGCCAGATGAGGTCAGCATCCTGCCACTGGCCGGAATGGAGAGTATTTGTTCCTGGCGTTGGCTGGTAACAACGACAAAGCCGATGACCAGAAACAGGATTAATGCACCCAAGGCAACCCATTGGGAGAAAAAAGATATCTTTGTGTCGAGTTCAGACGACTCTTCAGGAGAGATAGGTTTATTCATAACCAGCCATCAATAGCATAGTTTTTTGTTTGATGCGAATTTTTATCTTGAAGTTTATGCGCCTGGTTTGAGCAGTGAGTTTGTAAAGTATTACAAAGGTTAGAAAAACTCGGGATATTCAGGATCTATATTACTCTTAACGAATAAGAAAGAGGCTCAAGGTAGGAATATAGGTAATAACGAGTAGGGCCACGAGAAGGACCAGCATAAAGGGAATGGTAGAGGAATAGATCATTGTTACCGGTTTTTTGAAGCGGTAGCTGGCGATAAAGAGATTCATGCCTACCGGAGGAGTCATATAGCCGATCTGCATATTGGCCAGGAAGATAATGCCGAGATGGATTGGGTCAATACCATAGCTCAGGGCAACTGGCAGCAGCAAGGGAACCATGATGACTATGGCTGAAAAAATATCAAGGATGGCACCAAGGAGGAGTAGAAAAATATTCAGGAGAATAAGAAACGTCATCTTGCTGGTGATGTTACCTTTAATAAGCTCAAAGAGCTTCATGGGGATTTCAGCATCAATAAGATAATTGGTGAATGCCAGTGACACCGCCAGGATGAGCAGGATGCCGCCTACCATGACCATGGCCTCGCGCAGTATGGCAGGAAGTTTACTTATCTTGATTTCGCGATAGATAAACACTTCAACGATAATGACGTAGAGGGCGACGATGGCAGCGGCCTCGGAGATGGCAAAAAAACCGCCGTAAACCCCGGCCATGAGAAAAAAAGGCAAGGGGATTTCCCAGATAGCGGCCCGACAGGCGGCCCAAGCCTCGGAGAGAGAAAAGGGCTTGCGGTGTGTTGAGTGGGCTGGAGTAGCCAGCATAGTCCATAATGACAGCAGGACAATCATGATAAGTCCAGGGATAATTCCTGCCAGGAACAGGTCATCAATGGCAATCTCTGAGCCAGTATTGAGCTGTTGGGCAACAATGCCATAGAGGATGAGGGGTAAAGATGGTGGCAGTAAGAGTCCCAAGCTGCCAGAGCTGGTCACTAATCCCATGCTGAATTTTTCAGGATAGCCTGCCTCTTTAAGGGCTGGGAAGAGTAGTGCTCCTAAGGCGACAATGGTGACACCGGAGGCACCAGTAAAGGCCGTGAATAAGGCGCAGGCCACAAAGGAAACCACGGCTAAGCCGCCTGGCATCCAACCCAGGAAGGCATTGGCCAGACGCACCAGGCGATGTGAGGTATTGCTTTCAGCCAGGATATATCCAGCTGTGGTGAAAAGAGGCAGAGCCGAGAGAACAGGGGTGTCTGCCAAGCGGTACAGCTCAATGGCGATGATAGATAGATCAATACCGCTCTGGAAAAATCCTAAAAAGGCAGCAGCCAGTATAATGGCAAAGAGCGGGGCTCCCATTAAGGCGAGAAGGATGAGGCCACAGGCCAGCAGAATGGTAATCACGGTTGCGACAGGCTGCAGGGAGCGGCATTAATTTTATCGGGCCAGAAAAAGGTATGAAAAGCAGAATAGGCAAGGAGCAGGCAGCGCAGGGCAATAATTGCAAAGGCTATGGGGATGATGATTTCACAGATCCAGGCAGGTACTGCGGCAAAACCAGGAGATTTAAATTCATACTCCATGAGCACAAAGCGGCTGCCATAATAGGCAGTGAGGCCACAGAGAGCACTGGTGAAAAGCAGGGTGATGACACGGGCCAAGGTTTGTAAACGGGGAGCCATGAAGCGGCTTAGAATATCAATATTTATATGATTGTCATCACGAGTGGCAGCCATGGCTCCAAGCAGACCGAGCCACAGGACCATAATTCGTACCATGGCATCAGCCCAGATAACACCACTGCCAAA
Source organism: Deltaproteobacteria bacterium (assembly GCA_029939635.1). Taxonomy (GTDB): domain Bacteria; phylum Desulfobacterota; class Desulfobulbia; order Desulfobulbales; family SURF-16; genus JAOZSN01. The sequence continues at coordinate 283 of JAOZSN010000121.1, read as the reverse complement.
GACATTGCGCATGATGATCTGGCCCACTGCAGTGAGAATCATGAAAAGTAAAAGAGAGACCAGGATGAGGTCCTCTGTGTGCTGTAGGGTTTTATGGAGACGGGCAAACATTATTGGCTGGGGGGTAGGGCACGAAATTCTGCTAAATAGTTATTAAGGGTATTCACCACTGTACTGGACATCTCGCCTTCGGTGACCATATGAGTGGCTACGCTGGTGGCCTTTTTCTTCCAGGTGGCAATGGCCAGTTACTTGGCATTTGCCCGGATTGCCAGACCAAACA
>JAOZSN010000012.1:13997-27955 GCA_029939635.1 Deltaproteobacteria bacterium | reverse complement strand
GAGCATCGGTACCAGGGAAGCCACCAAGCCCCATGAGGGTCATGGTAACCGGAATATCAAGTTTCTTAGCTAATTCAGTAAGCTGGTCACTGGCCTTGCCAAGAATTACACCACCACCAATATAAAGAACAGGACGCTTGGCATTCAATATGGTCTTACACGCCTTTTCTATCTGACCTGGATGAGGCTCATAGGTAGGCTTGTAGGTTCTCATCTTCACTGCTTTCTTGGCAGGGAAGTTGAGCATTGAAGCCATAACGTCCTTGGGCAAATCAATGAGAACAGGGCCAGGACGACCACTGCGAGCCACATGAAAAGCCTCACGAATTGTAGGCACCAGATCCTTTATGTCCTTAATAAGATAATTGTGCTTGGTACAAGGGCGTGTGATACCAACGATATCAACCTCCTGAAAGGCATCATTACCTATAAGAGGAGTGGGTACCTGGCCAGAGAAAACAACAATTGGAATGGAGTCTAGATAAGCAGTGGCAATACCGGTTACTGTATTAGTGGCACCAGGCCCAGAGGTAACCAGAGCAACACCTACATCACCATTTACCCGCGCATAGGCATCTGCCGCATGGACAGCAGCCTGCTCATGGCGGACAAGGACATGATGAATCTTATCCTGTTGCAAAATGGTATCAAAAAGATCAATTACAGCTCCTCCAGGGAAACCGAAAATTGTTTGAACATTTTCTTCCTCCAGACATTTAATAAATGCCTGGGTGCCTGTCATCTTCATAGGGATATCCTGTTTCTATTTGTTATATGTAATCCATACAAACTAAAACCCCCATAAACTCTCATTTAGAGGGATATTCAATAAAAAAATGTACTATTATAGAGAGGTGACAAATTGTCAAGGCAGATTGCATGGCAATGGTAGAGAAATACCTCACTTGCGAATCATTATCAATTGAAAATCTTTTTTTCTCGCCCTTTCTGCAAAAGATAATCGATGGCTGCCCTGCCCTCTTCGCCAAGGTCTAATGAGAAATCATTAACATACAAGTCGATATGACTGCTGATGACAGAATCTGCCAATTCTTTTGAGTGTTCTTTAATGTAGTTTATACTCTTCTGAGGTCCAGCGAAGGCATAAGCGACACTGTCACGCACAGCGTGGGAAATTTTAGTTATCATCTGAGCTCCAAGATTCTTACGCGCCACGATACCTCCCAATGGAATAGGCAGGCCTGAGGTGCTTTCCCACCAGGCACCAAGATCCTGCACACATTGCAAACCATGATCTGCATAGGTGAAACGGCTCTCATGGATGATAAGCCCATAATCCACCTCGCCCCGTGCCACAGCAGGCATAATATCAGAAAACTCCATAACTTCCAACGTCATGTCCGCTGGGCCATACATCTTGAGGAGCAGGGCAGCTGTAGTATACACCCCGGGGATAGCTATAGTTCCGAAGTTTAAACCCTTTTCTGAATGATTAGCACGACAAACGAGCAAAGGTCCACATCCTCGCCCCAGAGCACTGCCAGCCGGAAGCAATTCATACTGATCCTGCACCAAACCATAGGCGTGAAAGGAGAGTTTGGTCACATCGAGTCTGGCTGCCAAGGCCCAGCGATTCAAGGTCTCCACATCGGCCAGGACAGGTGGAGAAAAAACTGGAGCAGGGCTCAAGCCATGCACCAGGGCATGAAAGATGAAAGTATCGTTGGGGCAGGGAGAAAAACCTAGGGAAAGCATAAGACAGGTGCCAGGGGTCAGGGGTCAAGGGTCAGGGAACGTAGTTCAAGGATATTTCGACAGTATGTAGTGACGATATCAGCACATTTAGCACTGGCTTCCTGTAGTTTCCAGACAGCGGGATTGCGATCTTCCACCTGGTTACTCACGGTGCGTATTTCAAGCCAAGGCACAGCATAGCGACTGGCAACACGAGCCATGGCAGCGCCTTCCATATTCTCACAGCTGACATTATGGGTACTGGCCAGCATATTGCCCCGTACCGCAGTACCACTTACCCCATTTACAGTGGCAAACGAGCAGGTAGTAAAAGGTGTACCCTGCTCAGTTAACCACTCCTGGCATTGAGCTAGGGTTACAGGATCAGCTGGCAGAATTGGCGTAACAGGAAGATCATCAGGCAGGGCGGAAAAATCATCTCCATAACAGACACCAAGATCAGCAACACACTCCTGGTCAGCTACACAGAGATGAAGAAGAGGAAAGTGGCTAGCAAGATAAGCGCCACAGACGCCAAAATTGATAACCAAAGAGACATCTGAGCGCTGCAAACGCTCGGTCAAACAAACAGCTGTTTCAAGGATACCGACGCCACCCTGCAAGAAATCAACCCCAGCATAATCAGCTAAGGCCTCTTGGGCAGGAGCAATTTCCATGGCAGTGGCAGCCAGCAGTAGAATCATTAGCCCTGAAGATCTTTAGTAAGTATACTGTCGGAAAATCCGCACTCAAGGGTGGTCTGAACACGATTTTCTTTATCTAAGATAACAACCTGCGGTTCAAAGCCAGCTAAATCCTCACGCAGGTACATGGCATAGGAGACAATAATAATTAAATCACCAATCATGCCCTTGCGGGCTGCAGCGCCGTTAAGGCCAATAACTCCAGAACCAGGCTCACCCTCAATGGCATAGGTGTCAAACCGTTCGCCATTATTAATATTATAGACCTTAATCTTTTCATAGGGCAGCAAGTCAACTGCAACCATCAAATCACGGTCAATGGTCAGACTACCTTCATACATTAAGTCAGCCTGGGTAACCGTGGCCTTGTGAATTTTTGATTTTAACATTGAGCGTAACATTATTCATCTCCGGTAAAAGCTTTCCAGCACCTCATCTTCGCACACTTAAGCCTTTTCAAATAGCACAAGTATGCTTCGAAAGCCGAAGTGGACAGATATAAGGAAGTGGCAAGCTTTTACACTCCAAGTTATTCCAAGTTATGTAGCCCTTGGCAAATTTTCATTTATCTCTGGTAAGTAACCAGCCATTATCAATAAGGCGGGTTTTTCCTACTTTTACTGCCATAGCCAGAACAGCATGTTCATCTATAGTTTCGCAAACACCAAGGGTTCGGTCATCAATGAGTACAAGGTAGTCTATTTCAACATCTGAGGAGGAAGCAATCTTCTCATGGACTAGATCCAGCACCTGTGCCGGGTTTCCACCCTGCCGAATATGTTGCTGGGCCATACACAGAGCCTGTGAAAGACATAAGGCTCGTTGTCTCTCATACTTGCTAAGATAGGTATTTCGAGAACTTAATGCCAACCCATCCTCTTCCCGGACAATGGGATGAGCAATAATATGGATGGGGAAATTCAGGTCTAAAACCATGCGCTTAATAACAATAAGCTGTTGCAAATCCTTTTGACCAAAAACAGCCACCTGGGGCAAAACCACATTAAATAGTTTGGCCACCACCGTGGTTACCCCGTCAAAATGGCCAGGACGACTAGCACCACATAAGCCTGAGGTTAACTGCTCAACCACAACGGTTGTCAAGCCTTTGCCAGGATACATATCAGCCACTTCTGGACAGAAAAGAACGTCCACCCCTTGACCACGGGCTAATTCTTTATCCCGCTCAAAATCACGGGGATAGGAGGACAAATCCTCTCCCTCGCCAAATTGGGTGGGATTAACAAAGAGAGAGACAACCACCAGGTCAGCCTCATCTGCAGCCTGTTTCATTAAGGCCAGGTGCCCTTGATGAAAAAAACCCATGGTGGGCACCAAGGCAATAGTACGCCCCTTGGCTTGGAACTCTTTTGACCAGACAGTCATTTCTGCCGTGGAAGTGATAATTTTCATGGAGAAGCAGAAGTTAAAGAATGTAAAGGAATAAAGAAGGTAAAGAATACCTAAAGAATATTAATAAAGTAAACATCACCTTCTTTAACTCCTATATTTCTTTATATTCTCTACATTCTTCAGTTTACAATGTTGCTATCTTGGCAGCCAACCAGCTCTTTACCTCTGGTTTTAGAGAAACATCAGTATCAGCATTTTCGTACATCTCTTTGGCTTTAGCACTATTTTCCATCTTTTCATAAATTCGCGCCGTGGCGATATAGCCAAAGGACTTAAACCCAGGGGTTACCAGCAACTTTTCGTACCAGGAAAGAGCCTGTTCTAACTCAGCCTTCTGCTCATATAACTGACCAAGGCCATTGACCAACAAAGGGTATCCAGCATCCCCTTCAGAAAGGCCTTGATATACCTCGCTAAGCAGGGCTATGGATTTGTCATACTCCTTGGCGGCACTCAAATCACGGGCCTGGGCAATTTTACTCATGGTAGCTGCATTGGTTGAACCAAAATCAGCAACCACCTGCTGAAGAGCCGGGGTACGAAGCACCTCATCCTGAATATCCAAGGCCTTGGCTAAGGCCATGGAACTATTATTCTGCTGGAGATCAGTGTAGTAATTATAGTAGCGATATCCACAAATACCGACAATAATAGCAATGAATATGGCCCAAAGCAGCAGCTTATTGGCGCGAATATAAGCAATAACCTCAGAGGAAAGATTCAACTCCTCAAGAAAGGTCTGCTTGGCGGTGGTTACTTCTTCAATATGCCGTTTGGTAAATGCACTTGATTCATCCATTAAAAATCCTTCATAAAATTTGGTATAAGTTTGCTAACAGCTTATACAGACTTATATTTCTGTCAGTTTTAGTCGTCTTAATAAACTATTCAAAATTTGATGGTAAAAGTTCATGCTACATATACTGAGTGCATTATAAAAAAGCAACTGTGTAATAAAGGCTCAGCAACCAGCGACCGAACCTACTTCCCCGCAATCATCTATGAAACAGATAAGACAAACTATTTCTCGAAATAATCGCATTATTATAATTACCAGCCTCTTTATTATTTTGTCCATTTTCCTTACCATGGCTACCAACAAAGAAGTTGAGTTGTATACCATCCATGTTGGCGATGACGTCTTCTCTGTAGCCAACATCCTGCAGGGTCATGCAAATGATGTCCAAATTACACCTATTAGCTTCATTATAGATTATTACCCACCCACGCCATGGGCTTCCTTAAATTCTCACTACCAACAGAGCCAATATGAAATAACGTATATTAATAATATCATCCGTAGTATCAATTGGCGTCATCGCTCCGGTACATTAATTTCCTCTGATATGCCCCAGGTGACAGTGGCATTACCTTAAACCTAAACACCTACGTCATTTGACTCATCAGTCTTCCATCTGTTAATATATAAGATTATTTTTTACTTATATTCTGACTTTAACCTGAGACTTTCCACATGCCTGATTCCCGTTTTTTTGAAAATAAAGGCCCTTTTACCCTGGCTGAAATTGTCACACGTTCTGCTACGACCCTAACCGCTGGTTCAACAGCTTCTTTGCTTATCAAGGATGTTGCGCCCATTGATAAGGCAGGAGCAGACGAGCTTAGCTTTCTTGATAACCGTAAATATATTGACCAGTTCAAAAACACTAAGGCAGGGGCCTGCATTATCCGCCCAGAAATGGCTGAATTTGCCCCTAAAAATACCATCTGTCTGCTTTCACCCATGCCGTATAAGGCCTATGCCTTAGCAGCTCAGGCCTTTTACCCTGTCATAAAAGCCACCACAGCTGGGATTGCAGCCACAGCAGTCGTTGACAGCACAGCCATTATTGGCCAAAATACTCAAATAGATGCTGGCGCTGTCATTGATGCAGACGTACAGATCGGTGATAACTGCCATATCAAGGCCAATGCTGTTATATCCAATAGTGTAGAGATCGGTGATGGTTGCATCATTGGCCCCAACACCACCTTAAGTCACTGTGTCTTAGGGGAACGAGTGGTAATTTATCCTGGCGCCCAAATTGGTCAACGCGGCTTTGGTTTTGCCATTGATCCTGCCGCTGGCTTTTTTACGGTACCGCAATTAGGTCGGGTTATTATTGGCGATGACGTGGAGGTTGGATCCAACACAACCATTGATCGCGGGGCCGGGCCTGACACTAGTATTGGCAATGGTACCCGTATTGATAACCTGGTGCAAATAGGTCACAATGTTGAGATTGGGCAACACTGTGTCATTGTTGCCCAGGTAGGCATCTCAGGTAGTACAAAGATTGCTGATTTTGTTATGATGGGTGGCCAGAGCGCCTCTGCCGGCCATCTCACCATTGGTACTGGTGCCAAAATTGGAGCTCAGTCTGGTATCATGCGCAATGTTGAACCTGGCACTGAAGTGATGGGCTCTCCTGCCATACCAAGCAAACAGTTTTTTCGGCAGATAGCCACCCTTAACAAGATGACCAAAAAAGGAAAAAAGTAAAATGAGTGTTGAAATTCATAAATTTGCTGTGGTTGATAAAAAGGCTCAACTGGGCGAAGATGTCGTTATTGGCCCCTTTTGCCATATTGGCCCTGATGTGGAATTAGGTGACCGGGTTGAACTAAAATCCCATGTCGTGGTAGCAGGCATAACATCCATTGATGAGGATACTATAGTATTTCCCTTTGCCTCATTAGGACACGAACCCCAGGATCTAAAATATCACGGTGAAAAATCCAAACTCATCATCGGAGCCCGCAATAAGATCAGGGAACATGTCACTATGAACCCAGGCACCGAGGATGACAAGATGCAGACCGTGGTTGGCGATGACGGACTCTTTATGATGTCATGTCATGTGGCCCATGACTGTATTATCGGCAACCATGTGATCTTAGCAAATAACGCTACCCTGGCAGGTCATGTTGAGGTGGGTGATTTTGCCATCATAGGTGGTCTCTCCGGTGCCCATCAATTTGTCCGTATTGGTGCCCATGCCATGGTCGGTGCTGCCTCACCGGTGGAGCATGATGTCATACCCTACGGAATAGTGAAGGGAGAACGAGCCCACCTGGCCGGCCTTAACTATATTGGTTTAGAACGCCGTGGTTTTGACAAAAAAGAGATCCAACGACTTATGAAGGCCTATCGTCAACTCTTTTCCAGTGACGGTACCCTGGCAGAGCTGACTGAAGAGGTGGCTGCCACCTATGGTGACGATGAGATGGTTATGGATATGATAGATTTTATCCGTGGTATGGCAAGCCGTTCAATCACACGGCCACGAGTTAAGTAAGTCCTTGACTCTTTTACGCTAAGTATTTTTTTAGTGGCTCTGAAGGAAACTTAAGCTAAACAACGCCAGACTCAAGCCTCCGCGAGAGTGACGGATTAGTCATCCCCGCGAAGGTGGGGATCAAGGTTTTTCAACGGTATTTTCAAATCAATCCCTGGCGCAGGTAACCGGAAAAATCCTCACCTCTATACTGCTCTAGCCGTCTATCTATGCGACTCTTTTGGCGCAGTTCACCAAAAGGAATATCTGTTCTGATGGACTTTAGGTCATAGAGATATTGATCCAGTAAGCCATTAACCAGTAAACGCCAGTCAAAAGGAATTCTAGTGGGATCAAGAGCCTTGATATTCAAAAGGATGGTGGTGGTGCAATTGCTGGTTAAAGCATTATAAAACTCTTGCTGCTGGGCTAACTCATTCATGTGACTAACATAACTGTCCAGTAAGGCTCGGCTATCCTCAACACTCACATTCTGCAGGCGGTAAAAATAAACCTCCTCTCCTCGATGTTGCGCCCGTAACCCTACCAAATCCCGTTCATCAGCAGCCACATAGGTCAGGTTGTACTGCTTGAAAAAACCTTGCACCGCAGAATAGACCTGGCCCTTACTCTTACGCGTCTCAACAGAGACAGCTAGTTGCTGACCATCTGAAAACCCCCAACTCAGAATAGTATGGGCAATATAGGGTGATCCCCAATAAGATACAAAAAGATCAAGATGACTGAGTTTAGCAAGATCATACTGCCTGGTTTCCCACTGGGGTTGATAGTTCTCTTCACTATAATAGTGAAAATTGCGGACATTATGCAGGGTCAGCACCTCACCTTGATAGCTGCCCTGGGGAAGTTGGGCCACATCTGCCAGCCACTCCTTATCATTAACAGGTGTCAAGGTTGACCACCAGATAAGCAATCCACCAAAAAGAAATGCTGCTGTTAAAACTCCCCAACTAAAGGAGCGACTAAGCCCAAAGCAGAGAAGTAAACTCAACACAAAAAGGGCAATGAGAATTTGCCGAAACAACAATGCTTGCGGCCCGGCATAATAGAGAGCAAGACAGCCCCATCCCCAAGCAAGACCAATACATACCAAAACAACCACCCCCCCAACAACGCTTCCCAACCGTACCTTCTGCCCCATTATTCCCCCTCCGTATCCTCATTGAGTAAGCCATCAACAACCTTCACTGGCAACAACAAGGTCCGTTTTAAAATGCCAAATCCATGGGCTCGGATGCCGCGAAACATCTTGGCTGATATATGTGGATTATCCAGATCACCCGTTACCGCTACAGTTATGCCAGGCAATTTTTTATCGCCTTCAAAGACATAGCCAGCCAAAGGTATCTTGGCAAGATTACTCCGAGCCTGTGAGATAACATTAACATCTACGTTAATTGATCTGTCATGTAAATTAAAGCCTCCCAGGGCTGTGAGCTGTAGGGTTGATGATTTGAGAGAAAATGAGCTGATTTTACCCATGCCATTATCTATGCTAATCCCACCCTCTGCCCGGCTGATATCCATACCTCTTGTGGAATAACTGGGCAAAGAAAAGGTAACCAAGGCAGGTATGGTATCGACAAAGGCCATAATATTATTTACCAGAGTAAAATCACGAATATGGCTGTCAATGATTTCATAAGCCAGCTCAAATCGGTCAAAATCCCCCCCTGCCAACACGGATAAAGAGCCACCCTCAAAGCGTGATTGATTTAATAAGGCACCTATGAAAACATCATGGAGGTCATCTCCCTGCAGACTAAATTTCTTTCCCTGGGAGGTAAAGATAACGGAACCTCCATCATGGTTGAGGCGAGCACTAATCTTTTCTCCGTCCCTGTCAACCTTAAGGGTATCGGCCAGTAGTCGGTTATGTTTTCCTAGATAGATAAAGGTATTTTTCCCCTGTAAGGAGAACTGGGTGGTGGTGGATGGTGCTTTTGTCTGCCCAGATACAGGCGCAGATAAATTCGCCAGAGCAAGTATTGCCGGGAGATTAAAACCCAGATCTTTAACATCAACACCAACCCCTGAAGATCCTACCTTGACATGGAGAGCATTATTAATATCCAACATAAAACCATCGTCAGCAATTCTCGCTTTGATATCCCAATTCAACAACGGAGTTTCTTCATCAATAAGAATTTCATAACCATGGCTCACCTGACCCTGCAAGGCCAATTGACCTGTAGTTGGATCAGGAAAAAAAGACAAGGCACCAGCAGTGATAGGAAACTGTGCCAATGGTGGCAAGAGTGGCTGGCAGGCCGGAAGGTCATCTAAAAACAACTGCCAAAGGGGGCCGGGACCAAGATGGAGACGGATGGGAAAATTACGGATCGAAATATGCTCGACTTCACCATCAGCAGAGGGCTGAATAGTAAAATCAAGCTGCTCAGGTAAGGAAAGAAAGCTATTAAGGGCACCATCAAGGGTAAGCGCACGTAAATCTATAATGCCATGACCTGAGGTTGGAGAAAAACTACCCTGGAGATCCCCCTGGCCAACACCCTGAACCTCCACAGCCGTTGCAGAGAGCTTAAAGTTTCCCCCCTCACTTCGCAAGGTGGCATCCTGCAGTGAAACAGTTCGACCAGCAAATCGCCAGTCAGACTTTGTCAGATTCAGTACCAATGTTTTGTCATACGTGACCTTAATGGAGGTGGCAGGGCGTTTTGTATCTTCCATGCCACGTTGAGGTCGTTTGAGGATCATATCAAGCTGGCAACGTAACGGTGAAAAATAAACAAATCCGCTCAAATTAGCAGTCAAGTTTGGTTTGACAACAGCCAGGTTAAGCTGATCTAGGCGTAGCCGAGTCAAATGGGGATCAAAGCTAGCAGTAAAGGGAGAAAGATGAATGGCCCGTTCAGCTATGGTCAAGGCGGCCTCTCCCACTGAAAGTCTGCCACCCTTTTCATCCTGACTATACGTAATGCGTACGGGGCCTTTTTCTAAACGTGCCATAGGCCCATCCCACGACGATTGCCACTGTTGGATAGAAAAATGTAAATCAAGAAGACCAGCAGAAATTTCACCGGTCAATGAGCCGTGCAGATTTTCACCCTGGCTGAAAGTAAGATTCTCTATGGCAAAGAGACCATTGGTCAGTGAAAAAAGGCCATTGATCACTGCAACCTGCTGGTCAAAAAGGATAAAGGAACCGGTTGCCACGGAAAAACGACCGTTGGCAGTAACCTGCCCATCAGCCAGGGCAAGGGTAAGGAGTAGATCCGCAGCTACACAACCTTCATCCTGATGCAGGGGAACAGCTACACCATAATGACTGAGCAAAGTGACAATATCGTCATCAAAGGATGTGTTGGTGTTGACCTTCACCTCTAACAACGGGGCAAGGGGCTCAGTAAAATCAAGACTCACCACACTGCTACCACAATCATGATCAAGATAACGAGCCTCTTCTGGCCTGATGAGCAACACCCCTTTGTTAAAAGAAACATGGGTGAGTGGACTTGTCACTGTGGGAAGTTCATCGGCAAAACTATAAACCGCACTACTAAACTTTCCCTTAGCATCCAGACTATCAAGCAGCGAGAGAGGTTGCTGCCACTCCATCTTGCCCTTAAGATGCTGGAGAGAAAAATCATGAAATTGCAGCTTAGCAACAAACCATTGGCTGATATCCGGGGATAGCCCCAAAAGATCAACAAAGGGGGTAATGGTGGTCACCGGACCTATTTGCTTGGCAGCAAAGGAAATACTATGCCGATCCGCGCTAAAATTGAGTTCCAAGGGCAGACAGCCAGCCAGTTGTGCCTGCAACTGCCCTTCTATTTCCTCTTCTTGCAGCAGCAGAGTAACCGCACCGCTCATGGTGGTGTTATAGTTTTGGCTCTGGAGAGATTCAATAACCAGATGCAGACCATGCTCCTGCTGCTGCACCACACCAGAAAAAGAGATATCATTGGTGGAAAAATAAAGATTCGCCGCCCCACGCCCCCCTTGCTGGTAATGAACGGCAAAGAAATCATCCCCCAGTTCCACACGATCAACATGAACCTCTTGAATGACCATCTCTGCCAGACGAAGAATGCGGAGCAGACGGGGGACAGAAGAAAGAGTAGAGGATGAACCCGTGGGAAGAACGATGACTTTTTTAGCCCCAATATGCAGACCATTTTGCCAACGCAGGGAGAGTGTCTCCATCTGTAACGAGCCAAGGGAGAAGGACTGCACGGTAATGCCTTGGCGCAACTGCCAGCCGAGAAATAAAAACATAAGGCAAAAGAAGCCCAGCAGAAGCAAGAGTACCTTGCTCCATCCACGCCTTCCCCTGCCCTTTTTTTGTGCCATATCCGCCACCATTTACACTTGTAACCATCCTAGAAAATCCTTGACAATGAACCTGCGCCATCTTGATAATATTGATAGAACAAGCTAGGGGGCGTTTTTCTCAGTACTGCCAAATGATCCAGTACGCAAAAAAGAGATGGTCTTTTCGATGACCACCTTCTTTTTCATGATGGAGGTGTGGTGATGGGGAACTACCATAAAATCTGCCATGCCATCCACCTTGGCCTCCTCCACTGCGACCTTGCCATCATCACGGCCAGGTATAATTTTACTAAACCAATAATCAGCAGCATTATGATGGTCACCGGTGATAATGCCGGTGGGGTACGTCACAGGGCCAAGTTGTTTAGGAACGGAATCTGTCCCAGTACCAAGTTGCTCACCCGCCGGGCCATTGCGCCAGCGATAGATCCAGCCCAACCACCAGCTGGTATTGAGGGATTCAGCCAACTCACTGCCCTGGTTAGGGGGGCTGATCATCACCACCCTGCCTAAATTATCTAAAGTTTTCTTCTGAAGTGCAAGGCGGGTGACAATGCCACCCATGGAATGGGTGACAATATGGATAGTCTCACATTGATATTTTTCAGCACATTGCAAGGCACGAGGAAAGCCATCAGCTACAATCTGCTCAATGGTCTTTTCAGTGGATGTATACTGCAGGTTAATGGCTCGATAGCCTTCTGCCCGTAACGCCTTTGCCAAAGGCTCCATGGTCCGATTTGTTCGTGCTAAACCATGAAGCAGAACGACACATTCACCACCCTGATGGCTATCTTCAGGAGGACAGATAGGGACGCTGCCACAGCCGGCCAGCAGGACGAGGCAGAGAATGTACAATGGAAAATAACAAATGGCAGTGGATCTTTTTAAGCTCAATCCTGTCATTCGTGCCCATTCTCCATTTTTCATTATTTTATTTGCCCAGTTTAGCCTTCAACAAATCACCCAGGGTGCCCATGGAACTGCTATTCGTACCAGCAGATTTTTGTTTACGATACTGGTTAAATTCCTCACGGTACTCAGGCTCTTTTTTCTCACCAGCCCTTTTCTTGGCAATCTGCGCTGCCTTTTTCTGCTCAACCTCAGGCATGGAGAGGGAGATACGTTTATTTTCGCTATCAATGGAATCAATGCGTACCTCCAGATCCTGACCATCACCAACCACCTCACGGGGATGGTTAATACGGCGACCAGCGCCCAAGTTAGAGATATGCACCAAACCGTCAATACCAGGCTGCAGAGTCACGAAAACACCAAAATCAGTGATACGCGCCACCTGGCCGGTACGGCATTCACCCTCATGGAGTAGAGATTCAACGGCAAGCCACGGATCAGGCTGGGTATCCTTAAGGCTGAAGGAGAAGCGTTTTGCCTCCCAATCCAACTTTAACACAGCAACCTCTACCTGCTGGCCCTCTTCCAGGGTAGAACGAATATCAGCAACCCGTCCCCAGCTGATCTCTGAGACAGGGATGAGACCCTCAATGCCACCCACATCAACAAAGGCACCAAAATTCTGCAAGGAGGTGATGGTACCATTAATGACATCGCCAACCTGTAATGTCTGCTTAAGCTCTTCGGCCTTGGCCTCCTGCTCTTCTTCTAAAATAGCACGGCGAGAAATAATAATATTACGCCCCTCTTCCTTAAATTCAATAATACGGAAGACAAGGGTCTGGCCAACAAATTGCGAGGTGTCTGCCACCCGGCGTAAAGCCATCTGTGAGTAGGGACAAAAGGCCCTGGTATTGCCAGTGATCATTACCTCAAAACCACCTTTGACCTCTTTACTCACCACCCCTTCCATGGGGACCCCGGCCTGAAAGGCCTCACGGAGATGACCCTTGGCAGCGCTACCACTCATCTTGGTGGTAAAAAGCATTTGACCATTCTGAACAGAAAGGAAATAGGCCTCTATGGTATCCCCTTCCTTAACTGTAAGTTCACCATCATCACCAATAAACTCAGAACTGGCAATGGCCCCTTCACTTTTACCGCCACGATCAACAAAAAGCCATTCCTTGTCAACACGAACCACCTCAGCCTCTACCTTTTGGCCTGGCTCCAGCTGAGCTGTCTCGGTATACGACTCTTCAAACATATCTGCAAAGCTGGCCTCTGACTGCTCTTTATTCTCTTCCATTGTATATAAACCAAGGACTAAGGGTTAAGGGTTAGCTGTTCTAAATACTATTTTTTAACTGCGGGTCAACGCAGGTTGAAAACGGTTCGCCAATATCAACCCGTTCGGGTTGTCTGGTCTCGGTGTCAAGAATAACAAAACCAGGTTGCTCATTACCACCATGTAACTCACCAGGGTTAACAAGTAAGGTTTGACCAATCTTTTCAATACCAAAACGATGGTTATGACCGCAACAAACAAGATCAAAGCTGCCCTGCTCGGCAATACCACGGGCAATGAGAGGAAAATGGTTAAGGGCAATCTTTAAGCCACCAGCCTCCAAGGCACCCAACTCACCATGGTGGGTTATTGAAGGGTATTTTACCCCGCAGCCCTGGGAAATAA
>JAOZSN010000012.1:0-13987 GCA_029939635.1 Deltaproteobacteria bacterium | reverse complement strand
CATAAACCAGATGAACAGGGCCATTAAAGGCAACCAACTCTTCCAGCATAAAAGGCGAGATCAAATCACCGCAATGGATTAGGAGTTGCACACCATAGGCATTACAATATTTTACAGCTGAACGTAGGTTGGGAATATGATCGTGGGTATCAGAGAGTATGGCTATGCGCATGGTGAGGAAATCAAAAGAAGGTTTAGGCCATTATTTGGGTCAACTGAGCAAGAAAATGAGCGTTATCCTGGGGGTGCTGTAATGATAAGCGGAAATACGAGCTATCAAGGCCATTAAAATTAACACAATTACGTACCATGATCCTGGCTTTAAGCATCTCTTCCTGCAACCAAAGGGCATCATACTGCTCTGAACTAAAAGAACAGAGAATAAAATTCGTTGCTCCTGGTACAACCTGAATAGAGCCAGTGGCCTGGAGTGCAGTTATAAATCCTGGTTTCGCACTGGCAAGATAGTGCAAGACCTGAGCAATATAGCCATCAGCATGGTCAAAAAGATACTCACCAGCAACCTGCGCCAAACGATTCACGCACCAAGGCCGCATCTGTTCTTTCATGGGCTGCAACACAGTATCTTGCGCAACCAGGAAGCCAAGACGCAAGCCCGGAATACCATAGATTTTAGAAGATGAACAGAGAATAAAGAGATTTGCCAAGCGCGTTTTGGAGACCAGGCTTGGCTCTGTGGTAAAGGGTAGGTATGATTCATCCACCACAAAGATACACTGACCATGCTGGGCGATAAAATCATGGAGACGGGTAGTATTGAGCAGATGACCTGTGGGGTTATTAGGGTTGCAGATAAAGACCAGATCTCCAGGTCGAAGATGCTCGGCAAACTCGTCTAAATTTAGAACAAAATCATCTTCGACCCGCAGATGAAAATATCCTACCGCCACGCCCTGACGCTGGCAGGCTAGATCATAATCATTATAGGTGGGCTGGACAATGACGGCGCGCTGACAGGAAACAAGCTGGGGCAAGGCAAAGATAAAATCAGTATTGCCATTACCAGCCAGCACCTCTGATTCATGGCAGCCAAAATGCTGGGCAAAGGCCCCTTGCAGGCCTTGGTTGTCGATCTCTGGTAAATGACCAATCTGGGATAAGGAACCACCCAACAGCTCCATGAGACCGGGTGCCATGCCAAGGGGTGAGAGATTCGAACTCATATCAATGAGTTCATTAACACCCACACCTAAAGCACGTGCCGTCGCAATGATAGTTCCACCGTGGTTTGTTTGCCTTTGTGCCTCAGTCATCGCCTTTTAATACCAGGGGCATACCTGCTGCTACAAATAAGACTGTATCACAACTGGCCGCGACCTGCTGATTGATCCATCCAGCCAGATCCCGAAAGCGCCGACTCAGAGAATTTTCAGGAACAATACCTAAGCCCACCTCATTGGCAACCAAGACCACAGAGGCTGAACAGTCTTGAATGGCTTGACAAAGCTGCGCCACCCGATGCTCAATCTCATCATCTGAGCGATCTATGAGCAAGAGATTTGTCAGCCACAGGGTAAGGCAATCAATAAGGATCACATCACTGTTAAACTCATTAGCCATGAGCACCGCGACAATCTCAGCTGGCTCTTCCACTAAATGCCAGCCCTCTCCCCTGCTCTGCCGGTGTAAGGCAACACGCGCCTCCATCTCAAGATCATCGCCAGGTTGCATGGTGGCAATAAAGGTCGGACGTATAGCCTGCTCACGAACCCATTCTTCAGCCAAACGGCTCTTACCGCTCCGGCAACCGCCCAGATAAAATCGTCTTGTTTTCGTACTTATCATAAGACTCCTCTTGCACAATTAGTATTACTATTATGCACGGCTAAGGCCAGATAATGGTTATTTTCGCTAAACATCAATCTTTTAGATACCATACTTGCCAGAAAATTTTCCATAACAGCTAAACGAATGCGCGGGAAACGCTTTAATAAATGTTCAATATTAATGATATCCAGACAGCTGAGATAAATACGGCGAGAGGTTCCCTCTAAACGATGCCGAAGCACCCGGCCATCTGGACATTCTTGCCTTATATCAATAAAATCATTACCATCACGAAAGCTCAAAAGAGGATGACGATAGATATCACGGCCACGCTGCTGATGATATTCCTGCCAAGCCATCACCTTTTTTGTCACCTGCTGCCATTTCTGCTTTTGCTGTTGACGATCACCACGATAGCCTTTGATAAGTTGCGGGAAACTGGCCAGAATCTGGCCAGGAAACAGCTTTTTATTGGCAGGATGGGCCAGGCGGGCCAGGATACCGAATTCAGCTGGTTGACAATCAACCGGAGAACCTGCCCCGAGGAAAAAGGTGGCAGTTGTTAAAGGATGAAAGGGAAAGGCAAAATCGAGGTTTGTCATGGTTTCAGCAATCTCTTCATCACTACTACCGGGAAAGGCAATTATCAGGTTACCATCTAATACCACTCCACAAGAGAGCGCATCCCGCATGATAGCCAGGTTATCAATCACCCGCATCCCTTTGTTGAAGCGCTGCAATAAAGAGGTGGAAAATGCCTCAATACCTACCTGAATGGCATCTAAGCCCCCCTGCTGCAGGCGAGCTAACTCAGAACCCCGCTGACTGGCTCTAATCTCAGCAAAGAAACGGTAATCACCTGGTTCGTTAGCACATCGATCAAAGAACTCTAATGAATCACGTACAGGCAGGGCATTATCCGTAAAGGTATAATCCAAGCAACTGTAACGCTTACGCAATTCAGTCAGCTCAATATACATCTGCTCAGCTTTTTTAAAACGGTAGCCCTGCCACTGGATATTAAGATTACAAAAGGAGCATTTACCCCACCAGCAGCCCCGGGAAAATTCTATGGGTAAGACAGGACGGAAGCCACCAGGGAAAGAGGTTTTCAGCTGGGCAAAATAATCGTCATAATCAGGGCATGGCAAAGATGAGAGTGATTGGAGCTGCAGACGCTGTTTCCCCGTTCCCCACCCTTGTTCCCGGACATAGATTGATGCTGGCAAGGCTCTCTTGTTATCCATATGGGAGCAGAGATGATGAAGAGCCTCCTCCCCCTCACCACAAACAACATAATTAATAGCAAAGAGATCAGCAAGGGCAGGTGCTGCAACTGGGGTACAGCTTGAACCACCAACAGCTATGGGTAAAGCAGGATATAACTTACGTAAGCGCTTTATGGCAGCAAGGGTGGCCAAGAGCTGATTAAGACAGATAGAAAAACCGACCAGTGAAAACTTCTCCCAGATAATCGAGTGCAGCCAGCGTTCAAGATGATCATCAAGAAGAGCAATGGTAGCCGGGATATCAAAGAGATTTTTCTTGCCAGCAGAAATCAGTCCCTGCTCAATAAGGGCAATGGCTGACTGACTGTTGTCTGGAAAAAGGATGGCACTGTAAAGGGCTTCACAAACCCACACCTCTGATGCCAACCATTGGTACACCTCCTCCCCCAAAAGCTGGGCCACCTCAAGATAGGGATGGAAGCAATGCACTGACAGCGAAGGGGTGTCTATCTCATCCTGGGCAAGATAACTCTTTAAGCTCCCCAGTTGGACGGAGGGTCGATTAAAGGCAGGCCATGGCATGGAAACCAGGGCAAGGGAAAAGGAAGGGGACGTTGTCATTATTGCAGAATAATCTCAGTACCTTTTGGTGGTACAAAGAGAAAGGTCGTATCAGAAATGGCATTATTAAGCTGAATCTGTGCCAGACGAATATCAGTGACGGAATCGAGATGATCCACAATACGAATATGGGTGATCTGATATAAGGTATCCACCCAGAGGAGGAGATGGTGAACCTGACCATGGGGCTTTTTAGGTGTTAAACGCAGACCATAATGGTCTGGCTGGGCAAACTCAGCAGCCACCGGTTCAATCATGAAATCTGAACTGATATTGCCCTTGCCAATAAAAAAGGCATAGGTCAAATCTTCTTGGAGATACTGGGCAGCATTGGAGACAATCATCTGCTGTTGAGAGGCGACATACAGGGTTACCTCATCACCATCACAGATAAGAACCTGCCTTTCTGGAGCAGTATAGTCCCAGCGTAGTTTTGCTGGTTTCTTAACCACCAAGGTCCCCTCACCACGCCTTTCACGACCTGCCATGCCAGCAATGGTTGTTATTTGTTTAAATTGAGCGGTGAAGGTCTGAGTCTGTTCATATTTCTGCTGGATGGCTGCCGCGACCTCCATGGCATCAAAGGCATGGGAGGAAACAGGCAGAAAACAAAGCAAAGAAGAGATGATAAATAATTTCATATTTAGAGTTTCACCTTTCAAATTAAAAACTATTATGGTGGAAATAACACTCAACAATACAGCTGTTATCCAGTAACAGAAACCTGTTGCAAGTCCACAGGTCGATCAAAAATACGCTGTGCTGTATTCAAAGCAGTCTCAGTACGATCAGAAACATAATAATGGGTTGTTGAGGAAGTGCTGAGGGTATCAGCAAAGGCAGGGCGTTTAGTAAGATATTCATCAAGCTCATGAGCTACAGCCAAAGATGAGTCAATAACCGTAACTCCTGCTCCAATACGTGGTTCAATAAGATGCCTGAGCAAAGGGTAATGGGTACAACCCAATACCAGCGTATCAACACTTTGCACTTTTAAAGGGTGAAGATAACGGCGCAGAATCATCTTGGTTTCACGTTTATGGAGCCATCCTTCTTCGACAAGAGGGACAAGCAAGGGGCATTGTTGAGAAAAGACAGTTGCCTCTGGTCGCAGGTCTGAAATATTTTTTTCATAGACCTTACTATTGATAGTTGCCCGCGTACCAATAACAGCAATACGCCCCAGCCTGCTCTTTTGTGTTGCCAATTTGACTGCAGGCGAAATAACCTCAATAATTGGCACATCATATTTTTTTTTAAGCAGATCACCAGCCACACTGGCAGCGGAATTACAGGCAATAATGATCAGCTTTGCACCTTTATCCAGCAAGAACTCCGTGTTCTGGCAGGCATAGCGCTGAATCGTCTCAGGGCTTTTAGAACCATAGGGCGTACGAGCCACATCACCAAAATAGACAATGGAACGCTGGGGCAATACCTGCTCCACGGCCCGCGCCACAGTCATACCACCTACGCCTGAATCAAATATACCAATCATAAAAAAACAGAAGTCAGTTGTCAGAAATCAGTTATCAGAATAACAGCACAAACTTTTCAGTGAAAAAAATAAAGGGGATATGATTATTAAACCATATCCCCTGTGTCATACCTGATTTTCGCTAAAAAGTGTTATTTCTTTTTGCGCGCTCTGGTGACTCTTTTCTTGGCCGGAGCGCTCTTTTTCTTGCGCGCCTCAATAGCCTTGCGCAGGTTATCAGGCAGGCCACGTTCCTTGCCTGCTTTTTTACGACGTTCAGACAGAGATTTGGCACAGAGGGCCTGACGCAGGGGCAAGCCATACTTCTTTCGGTAGGAGCGACCATCAAGTCCATGCTCACGAAGATGCTTGGGTGACAACATCTTAAAGGATTCACCGCACTCAAGACAGATGATCTTATTCTTTAAAATGGAGCGCTCTGGTTTAATATCAACAACAGGTTTATTTGCATCAACAGCTTCAAGAGTTTCGGCATTAGCCTCCATATTCTGCAATGATTGCAGTGATGAAAAGGTGGTTTGTAATGCTGCAGTAACTTCTTCAGTACTCATAACAGTTGCTTGAGCCTGGGACTTGACAATATCAGCTGCCATTTCTAAAAGTGTTTTTGACATTTTTGCTCCTTAATGGGTTGCAAAGTATATAATATTAACAATCAAATGATCTAAATTCCAAATAACTATAGCATCATATATAAATCACTGCAAATTTTAGCTCATTTTTTTATTAACAAATAGGAGAAAAAACAAATCACCTGCCACTGCGGCGGTCAATCATGTAATTACTACCATCCTTTTCTTTGACATAGTGTTTTATCTGGGAGGCGACTTCGGCAACTTCGGCAGAATGGGAAAAAATGTGATTACCGGTCAGCACCACGGCTATGGAAAGGGATAAAAGACTAAAGGTTGTTTCCCTACCCTGACGATCTTTTTCAACATAACAACCAGCCTTAATATCATCAGCAGAAAGAAACATATTACGGACAACATCAAAATTTTGTAGCACCTTTTCACACACTGGCTCAACCGCATCTTGCTTAACAATGAAAAGAAAATCATCACCACCAACATGACCGATAAAGCTGTCATGTCGTGCCATTTCTTCAATAACATTAACAACAATACGGGCAACCATCAGGATGACATCATCACCCTGGGAAAAACCATAGCGGTCATTATACGGTTTGAAATTATCAATATCCACATAGCAGACCCCATAACTTTCATCAGCAGCAATGGTCTGATCAATGGCATGCAGTATTGATGTATTCCCTGGTAACCTGGAAAGGGGGTTATTATCAAAGACACGGGCCATACGTACTTCAGCTAGACGAACGCGGGCCAGCAACATCTCACCTGTCACCGGTTTAACCAGAATATCATCCACCTGATAAATATCCCAGTCCATTACAGTGAGCTCTGCTTCATCGACCACAAGAATGACAGGTATATTGGTTTTTTGTAGACAGGCCTTTACAGCATTGAGCAGATCGTGATCTAAGCCATCACCAAAGCCCTTATCCATAATGAGCATATCAGGAGGATCATCCAAAACCAGAGAAATAGCAGACTGGGGATTAGTCATGGCAATAACAGTATAGCCACGCGCCTCCAAGACCAGCTTAACATCACGAATACCGTCACCAGCAACTAAAATACGAGCCATGTTTTTGCCTACATCCTCATAACTGTTCAGTAAGAGTTCACTAACAGCTACTCTTGCCCTTTTTCGGCCTCAGCCTTAATCTCCAGGCTAAAGCCTTTGACATCCCATAATTTTTCTTCAACCTCATCCAGGATTTCATCCAGGCTCTCAGGGGTTAAACCCAACATATCCCAGGCCTGTTTACTTAAAGGGGGTACCCAGATATCTGCGCCATGGCCATAGCCCAAGCCACGAATGAGGACATTACTGAAATGGAGGATGGCTGAAGCCATCTGTTCGTCCTTAGCTGACTTAGGAGAATGATGACAGGCAATGGGCTCCACCAATTTTTTCGGCAAAAACCAACTCTTGGCCAACCAGCCACCCACCTCAGCATGATCAATACCAATGACTAAACGCTCCGCCTCAATGGTTGAAATCTGTTTTTCCTCAACTAGGGCAATGATCTGGGCATGTTGCTCCGGCAACTCCATTTTAATGGCAACTTTACCGATATCATGGATAAGACCAGCGGTAGAAACCTCTTCTGGATCATCAATATCAAAGCGTTTAGCCAACACACTGGCAGCCACTGCCGTGGCCAGGGAATGCTCCCACAACTCCACATCACTGGATTCCATAAGCTCGAAAATTGAGGCGCTGATAATAAGACTCTTAATAACATTGAAACCCAAAAGAATTATAGCACTAGCCAGGGAGCTGATCTTCTGCGGGAAGCCATAAAAGGCTGAATTAACTAATTTAAGCAGCTTAGCGGCGAGAATATGATCCTTACTGATCACCTTACCCATCTGCTCTGTGGTGGTATCAGGGTCATCGGCCATACGGGACAACTTGGCGACAATACCAGGCAGGGTGGGCAAATTTTTCACCTCACGCAGGGCCTTTCTAAATTCAGATTTTTGTTCAGCAGTGATGGCCATAGGTTATTCCTATTCTTCTTTACGGGAGGCGACAAGTCTTTCCATTAATCTTTTCTTGAGAAACATGAGGGGTGGTACTTTTTTTACCTTGGAAAAACGTTTCTCAATATCAAGCAGTTCTCCCTTAAGGCTTTTTTCCCCTTCTACTGTAACAGGGTGGCCTTCAACGGTGACATGACTAATATCCATCTTCAGGAATCGGGCAATCATGGGAGGAGACAACTCTGTACCCTTACCACAGAGGACGCGTCCCTCAGGAGTTTCCACATCTTTGGCAAGGACCATACCCTCACCCGCCTGCATGGTTAAAATTTGTTGCATGGAATTTCCTCAAACAAATGCTTTTGAACCAGATGGTTATATGACATCGATTTAGAATATCATAATCATAGCAAAAAACGTAAATCTCTTTTTTAAAATCAAATATTGACAGTAAAGAAAAGCAGAATTACATTTGCCAGCAAATTTTCAAACAGTTCAACTCACTTTTTTGACCTACATAGATCTTTTTTGGAGTAAAATTATGCCGATATATGAATTTGAATGTGACGAATGTCAGGAAGTAACAGAATTATGGCAAAGCATGTCAGATGCTCCTTTAGAGAAATGCCCCAAATGCGGGGGCTCCGTGCATAAGCTTATCTCCAAAAGCTCCTTTCATCTAAAAGGTGGTGGTTGGTATGCTGATGGCTACGGCAATAGCAAAACCACCAAACAAAGTGACTCTCCTGCGCCAAAGAAAGAAAAAAAGGCAGCTACATGTGCTAAAGCCGCCACCTGTCCCTGCGCATCGTAAAAGCCGTTACAGCACCTCATCTTCGCCCGTTTTGATCTGCTCACATAGCGTCACTATGCTTCACAGATCAAAACGAACGAATCTAAGGCACTGTAATGGCTTTTACAGTTCTTCGTTCCCTGCAACAACATCCATTTTTCTTAATTTAGAGCCTGTTCTTCACTTCCCTACAATCACCATGGCGTCGCCGTAGCTGAAAAAGCGGTAATTGTGGTTGACGGCATGTTGGTAACAATGTTGGATTTCTTTTTGGCTGACTAAGGCACTGACCATAAAGAGCAGTGATGATTTGGGTAGGTGAAAGTTGGTAATCAGGTTTTCCACCACCCGAAAGCGATACCCTGGATATATATATAGTGAACAATCTCCTTGGCGTTCCTCCACCAGGCCAGCTTCTGTTGCCGCAAACTCCAAAGCCCGTACCGTTGTTGTCCCCACAGCCCAGACCTTATTGCCAGCCTGTCTGGTTTCATTAACCAATCGGGCTGTCTCTGCTGACACGCTCAAATACTCCGAGTGAATCTGATGATCCCTAATGTCATCCACCCGCACCGGGGCAAAAGTACCATAACCAACATGTAAGGTCACAGAGGCCTTTTGTACCCCCTTGGCCTCCAGCTTGGCCAATAACTCCTCACTAAAATGCAGACCTGCAGTAGGGGCTGCCACCGCACCAGTCTCTCTGGCGTAGACAGTCTGATAACGCTGGCTATCTCCAGGTTCTTCACCCTGTTGCCTGGCAATATATGGGGGCAATGGCACCTGCCCAAGGCTCTCAAAAAGCTGTGGCAAATCTCCATGAAAATGCAGATTCACCTCCACTTTGCCATCAGTACGAATTTTTATGACCTCGGCAATGAGGTTATCACCAAAAAACAATCGTGATGCCAATTTAGGTCTTTTGGAACTCTTCACCAAACCTAAGGCAGGCACCTGACGCCAACCAGATTGCCCAAGAACGTCCTGTGGCACACCCGTTGGATAGCCAAGCAGCAACAATTCAACCTTGCCCCCAGTCTCCTTCTTACCCTGTAAACGGGCAGGAAAAACCTTTGTATCATTGACCACCAAGAGATCACCCTCAGCAAAGAGATCATAGATATCATGAAAAACCATATCATTGATCTGGCCACTGCTACATTGAAATTGAAGGAGACGAGACTCATCACGATTAACTGCCGGATGCTGAGCAATTAACTCCTGAGGCAAATGAAAGTCATAACTATCAAGAAGAAAAGGCTGAGAAGACACGGCAAATCCAAGAAATAAAAAGAATTAAAGATCAAAGAGCAGCTAAGATACTGTAAAAGTTTTCACAGTGCCTTAGATTTGTTCGTTTTAGCCTGCGAAGCATAGTGCAGCTATGTGAGCAGGCTAAAACGGGCAAAGATGAGGCACTGTGGAAACTTTTACTAAAAGAGACCGGAGCGTTGGGCTATGTAGCAGAGGAACAACCCACCAGCCATGGCCATCAAGCCCATGACACGTAATACCCCGCTCTCCATCTCAGAAAGCTGACGCAGCCATTGTTTCATGCCATCGGGGAAAGCAATATAAGGCAATGCCTCCAGTATAAGAACCATACCAATAAGAGAGATAAAAAATTTCATGGTGGGCATAATAGCAGGGGTGTCGTGGGATTTCAACAGCAGTCTCACCTTGACCAAATTCACCAACACTTTCTTTTCACCCCGCCACTATTTAACCTTTTAATTACATTGACAGCCACCCAAACAATCACTACCTTAATAGTGTGCATATACCCAAAAGCACCTACCACGGAGCGCATCCCATGAAGGATTTCAATGACCATAAAAAAAATGTCCGATCCATTTTATTGGAGCTTCAAGAACTCATAGATAAACTCCGCTCCATGGAAGAGGAGATTTTGAGTCAAGAAGAGGCTCTCTATGTTATCTCTAAGTTTGCCTATGACTGGGAGTATTGGCAAGGAATTGATGGCACCTATAAGCATGTCTCCCCTTCCTGTAAAACGCTCACCGGCTATAGCCCAGAGGAATTTTACGCTGACCCTGACCTATTGCAGAAAATCATTATTGAAAAGGATTGGCAAAAATGGCAGGAACACAGCCATACCATGATCAGAAAAGATGAGATGGAACCCCTGGAATTTGAGATACGAACCAAACAGGGACAAACCAAGTGGATCCATCATGTCTGTCGTACGGTTACCAATAAACAGGGTGACAATATAGGTATTCGCGGCAGCAATCGTGACATTACAGATCTTAAAGAATTACAACATCGCCTCCTCCATGTGGCAGGCCATGACAACCTTACCGGCCTTGCCAATCGTTCCCTCCTCCTTGAACATCTTAGCCAGCGCCTTAAAGAGGCCAAACGAAACAACTCAAAGTTTGCCGTGGCCTTTATTGATCTTGATGGCTTCAAAGGTATTAATGATACATTAGGTCATGATGCTGGTGACCATGTCTTAAGAAAGGTGGCTAATGATCTCCAAAAAAATCTACGTAAAGAAGATATTATTGCCCGTTTTGGCGGTGATGAGTTTGTCGGTCTTTTTAGCATCAGTTCTGCAATTGATACCGCCACTCTCAAAGAAAAAATTTCAAACCAAATCGCCACCAAAATTCATTGCTCCAAATTCCAAATCATCATCCGTCTCAGTATTGGTATAAGTGTCTATCCAGCTGATGGCACGACCATAGATGTCCTGCTCAACAAGGCAGATAATGAAATGTATGCCATGAAGGCCATTAATAAGGCCAAATATCTGCAGAAATAAGGAGACCCCATGTTCGATTGGTTCATTTTACGCTTCCATGGCATGCTCGACTGGCTTTCAGTCATCGCAACTGTCTTTGCAATCGTCTTTATCTGCCAATTCATGATCAATTTTCTAAAAATTGATCATGACAAAAATGATGACAAAGATGCCCCATAAGCATCATTGGCTTACAGGCACTAATCCCAAGCACGCACCCTCTCCTTCTTCGCACAGGTGAACTGTGGATAAAATTCTTAGTTATAACAAAAATACCCTGATCAGGGATCTCTTTGGCATCATGAGCGAGGTCTTGGCTAACCGTGATTACCCTACTTATGAACACACCATACGGGTGGCAAAAATTGCCAAAGAAATCGGCAAGACCATGAATCTGCCTGCCAATGAGATTAAGATCCTGGAACTTGCTGGTCTGGTTCATGATATTGGTAAGACAGCCATCCCCGACGATATCCTCTTAAAGCCTGACCTCTTCAACGCCCAGGATAAACGCATAATGGAGTACCACCCCCTTATTGGTGCCAAATTCTTTGCCCGTCGCCTCCATGATGACCGTATTACCAATATTATCCTGCGTCACCATGAACGACTTGATGGCAGTGGCTATCCCAACAAACTTGTCGGTTCTGAAATTGATATGCTCTCACGCATCACCATGGTGGCAGATGTTTTTGAGGCCTTGACCGCTCGACGGCCCTATAAAAAGGCCCTTGGCCACAGTAATGCCATGGGTATTTTACAAAATGAGGTAGCAAGTAACCACCTTGATGGCACTATTGTCGAGGCATTACAAAGCATTGACAGCACATTGGTCATGGAAGATGTTACCCTCTACCCCACGGCTGGATTTATGGAAGAAATAGAACATTTTCGCCGCGACACATTTTTCCGTGATACTATCAGTGAATTGTATAATTACCGCTACCTCCTCGTCCTAGATGACTTAGATATCTTAGCTAAAGAAGGCGATGTTGCCGGTTATGAAATAATGCTGATCAATTTTAATAATTTCAATCGTTTTCAGGCTGATTATGGCTTTATCATCGCCAATCAGGTTCATGACGAAATTGGTCAACGACTCAAAGAAACCGTGTTGAAATTCCAACAGAAACGTCGCCAATATGAAGGATCAACAATGCTATTTCGTAAAAATTGTGATTACATGATCTACGCTGAGGCTGATAGCGAGGCAGCTATTTCTCCTGTTATTAAGCAATTGCGAGGACAACTTGAAACCACCCATGAAGAGTGGGGTCTTGAGGCCTCCTGTTTTCGACTCTGGTTTAAAAAAGGTGTGCCTATTGAAGAGGCCTTTACCAAGGTTTTTAATCTTGAAATAGAACAGATAGAGAGTTGCAAAAAATAATTCCCAGAGGATCTGGTATGGCAGAGAATAACCCTTCAACACCGTCTAGCCAAAACGAACTTGATTATTTCAGCCAACAAATCAACAATAAGGTTGCATCATATGACCGTTCACCCCTTACTCCCCTCCATGACCAGTTATTAAAAATCTTTTTTGACCTTGCCCAACAGCATGATGGGCTGGACAGTTTTTACCAAATATGTGTTGCCATTCCCCAGGCACTGACCCCCCAAATAAGCGCATCACTGGCTGTCCTGAC
The DNA here is from genome assembly GCA_029939635.1 of Deltaproteobacteria bacterium. GTDB lineage: Bacteria > Desulfobacterota > Desulfobulbia > Desulfobulbales > SURF-16 > JAOZSN01. The sequence goes on along the minus strand of JAOZSN010000012.1, from coordinate 1,072 downwards.
TAATAGGAAGAATTGCTTTCAACTGGCCTACAGTAGTGAAACTCAGACAACTATACCCTTAGGACTAATTGCAGGCCTTCCGCTGCAGGCCACAGCATCTTCCTATAGTCAAGATAATTTTTTACTGCTGCCGGTGATTTCCCGCCCCATCCATGCCCCCAACCACACAGGACAATCTCCGCAGAGGACCCATTCTCCCCTCTGCCTAGGCGTGCTCTTGATTAATAATTATTTAGTACTCAGTGATATTGACCGGCTTTTCCTGGAAAAGCTTGTGACCCGCATTGGCTATAACCTGCAGCGTCGTCTTCTACAGGTTAGCCACCTGGATCATGTCAACTTCCTGAAACGCTTGGGTAAGGATATTGGTCATAATGTTATTACCCCTAATATGCATTTCAAGAACCTATTCAGACAGCTGGAAAAAAAAATCAATCTTATCGATCAGGAGGTCACTGCCACTTTGGGCCTGGCAGATAAACAGGCAAAAAGAATCATCTATAGATGTAATGAAATAAGAGCTGATTTGACCTCTACCCACGAGGAACTTTTAGGCCATTATAATCGCACCAGCTTATATCTGGAAACCCTGCTTCGTGAAGAGCATTTTTCCAAAGGGAAATTTGTCCTCAAGGAACGACGATGTCAAATTGAAGACGATATCATTATTCCAGAACTAGAGATATACCGCAAACGACTCATGCATCAAGGCATTACCGTTGACCAACCCCAGAACATGCGGGGCCGAGGCTTTTATCTCAAAGGTGATCTAGGACTTCTTTCCCAGGTATTTGACAATCTCTTCTCAAATGCGACAAAATACACCACAGAAACTTTTGACAGCTACGGTATGCCACGTAAGGCCATTGCCTATGGCTGCCAAGACATCGATAATTTTCCAGAAAAAGGCAAAAAAGGAGTAAAATTCAATATTTTCTCCACAGGGACACATCTCACCGAAGACGAACGCCTGACCATATTCAACGATGGTGTTCGCGGCAATAACAGTAACCGCAACCCAGGCAGTGGGCATGGCCTGGCCTTTGTCCGTAATGTGGTAGAAATCCATGGC
>JAOZSN010000120.1 GCA_029939635.1 Deltaproteobacteria bacterium | reverse complement strand
TTATTTCAACTGGCTGGTCGTTTGGCAGATCTTTTTGATCAATATCAGATTTATAGGCCTGATATGATTCTGGCCTGGCAGCAGGGCAATGATTGGTTTAGTCAGCCTTCCTATGACGGTGTGGGCGACCAGGCCTGGCAACAGCGCCTGTGGCTTGCATTGCAGCTGCCCACTAATCGGGCTGTGATCTGGCGGGATTTTTTGCAGTTGGTGGAGCAAGATGCCGTACCTGCTGGAGCTGGCCTGCCCTATGCCATTGCTATCTTTGGTGTTTCTGTGATGCCGCCTTTTCATCTCAAGGTATTTCAGGCTGCAGCCCAGCTCATGGATGTTCATTTTTACCAACTTACACCTTGTCGGGAGTATTGGGGTTTTATCAAGACACGGCGAGAGATGAGGCGAGCCGAGAAATTTTCTGGTCGTCATGCTGAAGAATTGTTCATGGATGATGTCAATCCACTCCTTGCCTCCCAAGGGGTTCTGGGCCGTGATTTTCTTAATCTGGTTTTGGAGATGGAGTGTGGCTATGAGCAGGAAGAGCTCTTTGTCGAACGTGATGCTGGCAGCCATTTGCAGCTTCTTCAGGCAGATCTCCTCAACTTAACAGAGCCCCAGCAAGCAGATGAGGTTTGGCAGGAGTCGGATCGCTCCCTGGCCATCCATTCTTGTCATAGTCCCCTGCGGGAGGTGGAGGTGCTCCATGACCAGCTTCTCTGGTACATGAAGGAGTATAAGCTGACTCCAGCGGATATCCTAGTGATGAGTCCGGAGTTGCCTACCTATGCCCCGTTGCTACGTGCTGTTTTTGCTGGTGAGGGGCTTATTCCATTTACCATTGCAGACCTTCCCACCACTACTTTGCAAACCATGATGGATGGTTTTTTTGCCCTGCTCCATCTTCTCTCCAGTCGCTATCAGGCCACAGAGCTTATTGGTCTGCTTGAGCAGGAGGCCGTGGCCCAGTGCTTTAACTTGACTCCAGCTGATGTTGAGCAGATTCGCGCCTGGTTGCCTGAGTCTGGAATTTGTTGGGGAATGGATGAGGATATGGTGACTGATCTCCATGGGCCAGGCCAGGTAAGTTGGCAGGCAGGAGAGGAGCGCTTATTGCTGGGCTATGCCATGGCAGCCCAACCAGATCAAGATGTGGCTGGTGTTTTTCCTTTTATGGATTTCAACGAGGATGAGGCCCCAGTCCTTGGTGGGTTGTTAGACTTTTTGGCTGCCTTGCGTGGCTTTCGAGCCACGATATCGGAATCTCGTTCTGTAGAGCAGTGGCAGCAGCTATTAAAGAAATTGCTGGGCCGTTTTTTTACTATCGAGGGTTGGCATGAACAGGCCTGGCTGGCAATTAATGAGTTGATCAGCGCACCTGTGGGTGATGGCTCCCAGTACCAACAGGTTGATCTGGCGGTGATCCAGAGCTGGCTGCAGCAGCGTTATAATGCGGCCCTCCATGTTCGCGGTTTCATGGGTGGTGGTGTAACATGCTGTGCCATGCTGCCCATGCGTTCCATTCCTTTTAAGCTCATCTGTCTGGTTGGTATGAATGATGGTGCCTTTCCCCGTCTTGATCAACGTCTGGAGTATGATTTGACCCAGGTGGAGAATCGGCCTGGGGATAGATCCAGTAAAGATAATGACCGCTATCTCTTTTTGGAGACCTTAATCTCGGCCCAGGAATTTTTGTACCTGAGTTATTGTGGGCAGTCCATTGCCGACAATGCTTCTTTACCATCGTCCGTGCTGGTGGCCGAGCTTGTGGATTATCTGCGGGTGCGTTTTGATCTGGACGAGGATGAGGGCAAAAAACTGGTGGTTCGCCATCGTTTACAGGGCTTTCATGCTGATTATTTTGTCGGCGGTGCTGGTCTGCCCAGTTTTTCAGTGGAAAATTGCCAGGCGGCCCAGGCCGGGGTTGCAGTCAAAGAAATCACCCCACCTTTTTTTACTCAACCGCTAGCGGCATCGCCCATAACCAGGGTGGCGTTGGCCGATCTTGTCAGTTTTTTCAGCCACCCCATGCGTTATCTTTATAAAAGAGTGCTCGGTATTTCCCTTGAAAGCCGAACCGCCCTGTTGGCTGATCATGAACCATTTGCCCTTGATGGTTTGCAAAGCTATCAGCTCCGTGATTTTCTCCTGCAGGCTGAGGGGCAGGACGCCTTAATGCGCCGCTTTGATGTGGCTAGTGGCAAAGGACGTCTGCCGGATGGTAATCCTGGTCGTTGGCTCACGGGTAAAATGCACACAGAGTTAGCAGAGTTTTTAAGCTGGATTTCCCCCTTACAACAAGAAGCCATTGCATCTTGTGATGTGGAGATTGAGCTGGATGGTATTTCTCTCCATGGGCGCCTCGACCACCTCTATGCTGGCCAGCAACTTTTATATCGTCCTGTTCGTCTGGAGGCCCATTTTAAGAAGGGACGCTTGCAGGTTGGCCGCCGCAAGGAGTTGATTAGAGCCTGGATCTATCATCTAGCTTTGTGTCATACCACCGAGCAGCCCCAGACCACGGTGCTTACAGGCCTTGATTGTACAGCTGTGCGTTTTATGCCAGTGGCTGAACCTGGAAAGGTATTGGCTACTCTCTTGCAAAATTTTCAACAGGGACTGGCGGCACCAGTGCCATTTTATCCCAAATATTCATTGGGCTTGGTTGAGGGTGAGAGTCTGGAAGGCTTGGCTAAGGCTTGGGACAAGGATAACTATGAAGGGGTAGGGGATATCTATTATTGTCACGGTTTGGCTGCATCACCCTTTACTGATGCGCGATTTGGGGACATGGCTGAAGAGATTGGTGGGGCTCTCTACGAGCATATAGAGCTGTTTGATTTTGATCTGGGGTAAGTTTTGTTGTATCGAAGCAGAACGACGGAGGGAGGCTTAATTCTCTCCGCTTTTGACATAAAATATCCTTGATTTTCTAGGCTCACTGCGGAAAACACGTAATCACGCGCTTCGCTGCTGAAAATTGATACGTGTTTTTCTCCGTTCCCCAAAGAGATGCTACGGAATTTTCTGGACGACGCAGAGAGAACCAAGCCTTACCTCCTCTTTCCTGGGAAGCACTTTCTTTCCGGAGGAGTTGAACTTGGGGTAGAGTAAAAATGGAGAAATTGGCTGAAAGGTGAGGAGCTATCTTGGGGGCTTGCTTGGCGGCGTATTCAGGAAATTTCGTAGTATTATTTTAGTGAACGGAGGAAAAAAAGTACCTTAATTCAGCAGCGAAGCGCGTGATGAGTTTTTTTATGTAGTGAACTTAGATAATCAAGAAAATTAATGTCGTAGCCGACAGGTAAGCCCCCAAGATAGCTCCTCACCGGACTACCCATGGGCATAAAATTTTGAGTCAATAAAATAAAAATCAACATCATGACATTACAACAACTTGACATCACTAGCTGCCCATTAACCGGCAGTAACCTCATCGAGGCCAGTGCTGGTACGGGTAAAACCTATACCATTGCTGCCCTGTTCCTCCGTCTTATTGTCGAGAAGGGGCTGAGTGTGGATGAGATTCTGGTGGTTACCTTTACCAGGGCTGCCACTCAGGAGTTGCGTCAGCGTTTGTATGCTACCCTGCAGCAGGCCCGCGCCTGTTTCCAAGGGAATGAAGCGCAGGAATCGTATATGGCGTATCTGCGTGACCATGGTGATCTTGATCTGGCGGAAAAGGAGCGTCGTATAGGGCGGGCTCTGCGTGATTTTGATGAGGCTGGTATCTATACCATCCATAGCTTTTGTCAACGTATGCTGGTGGAACATGCCTTTGCTAGTTCATCCCTCCATGATATTGAGGTGACCGCCGACCAGGCTCAATTCATTATGGAGGCAGTGCGTGATTTTTGGCGTTGGCGAGTGACTTCAGCCCCCTTGGAGATGATGGAGACGCTGACTTCTCTGGGCCTTGATGGCCTGCTGGGGCTTTTTCGCTGTAAAGAACGAAATCCTGATCTGGTCATAAAAGGCACGACCCTGTCACCCAATGCTGAGCAGTTACAGGCAGCCGCGCAGGCCTTGCAACGCTCTATTGTAGCCCTAAAACAGAGCTGGCCTGCTACGGTGGAGGAGGCGGAATCTTATCTGCAGTTAGAGCGTAAGCTCTTGAAAAATTATCAAAAACGCTGGGTGACTGGAGCTGCCGCAAAAATTCTGGCCTGGCAGCAAAGCAATACCGTGGTGGTGGATGATGATTTACGTAAGGCCCTGAATTGGTTCAGTCTTGAAAAAATAGAGGAAAAGGCCAAGTCCTCTGAGATACCAGATCACCCTATTTTTTCCTTGGTAAGTGCAGTCTTAGCTACTCAGGATACCCTGGTCTCCTTACAGAAGAGTTTTTTGGTCGCCCTCCAGCAGGAGATGTTCTGTTTTGTTGAACAACGGCTCACAGCCAGTAAGGCTGAGCGTGGTCTCTATGCCTTTAATGATTTTTTAGTGGCCATGTGTCGCCAGCTCCAGGGTGGTAGTGGTGGTGGAGCCTTGGGTCGTGCTGTGCGTAAGCGTTTTCATGCCGCCCTTATAGATGAGTTCCAAGACACCGACCCCCTGCAATATGCCATCTTTGACACCCTCTTTGGTAAGGCGCAGTCAATTCTCTTTTTGATTGGTGATCCAAAACAGGCCATCTACAGCTTTCGGGGTGCTGATATCTATGCCTATCTGGCAGCAGCACGAGCCGTGGAGCATCGTTATACCCTGCCCACCAACTATCGTTCGGATGGTGATCTGGTGACAGCGGTGAACGCTGTTTTTGCTCCAGACATCTCTACAAATCCTTTTGCTGAAGATGAAATACGTTTTCAGGCAGTGGATGCCCATAGTGACACCTCAGCGCTGACCATTGCCGGGGAATCTGGTGCTGGCCTCCATATCTGGTGTCCTGCTAAGGATCAGGTTGAAAAATCGGTGACAACAGTGGCCGAATTGTTGCCCCTCACTGGCCAGGCCATTGCTGTGGAAATCAGCCGTTTGCTCCTCCTTGCAGGGCAGGGCCAGGCCTCTTTGCCGGATAAAGATGGCGGCAGGCGTCCCCTGCAACCTGGGGATTTTGCCGTGTTGGTGCGTAATAAAGTGCAAATGTCATTGGTGGCCCAGGTTCTTGCTGAGGCAGGTATTCCTGCTGTGCAATCAAGCTCTATCTCGATTTTTGCCTCGGATGAGGCGCTTTTTATGGAGTTACTGCTGGCCTCCCTGGCTGAACCTGACTCCCTGCCCCGTCTTAAGGCCGTGTTGGCCCACCCTGTTTTTGGTCTGGCTGCCCATGAAATTCAGCAGCATGATGAGGATGGCTGGCAGCAGTGGAGTGGGGTGGTTCGTGGCTATGTTGAGTCCTTTTACTCCCACGGCTTCTTGGGCTTTTTTCGTGAATTGCTTAAAACTCATAAAATTAAACCTCGCCTGCTGGCTCGTCGTTTTGGGGAACGGTGCCTTACTAATCTCATCCATCTGGCAGAGATTATCCATGGCCGGCAGCAACAAAGTGGTTTCTCCCCTGGCCTGCTACAGGGTTGGTTGGCTAGTCAGCGCCTTGATGAGTTGCAACGCCAGGAAGAATCAGAGCAGCGCATGGAGAGTGATGAAAATGCAGTGCAGATTGTCACTATCCATAAGAGTAAGGGGCTGGAGTATCCAATAGTCTTTGCTCCTTTTGTCTGGGGGCGTTCTGAGAGCCGTGATTCCCTCTGTCATGAAGATGGTCAGGTGACCCTGTTCCTCGATGACGAGGAATTTGCTGGCCACCAGAACCAGGCCTTGCAGGAATCGTTGTCTGAGAACCTGCGTCTCTTTTATGTGGCCCTGACTCGCGCTCGTCATCGCTGTTATACCCTGTGGACAAAGTTTGGTGGCCATAGTCGCGCTCATTCTGCTGCCCCTGCCTATCTTTTCCATGGCGGGTCAACCTGCTTGAAAGAGGACGATCCCCTCAAGGCCCTTAAAAAGCAGTATGACAAATGCGCAAATGTGGAGGATGTGGCAGCCCACCTGCACCAGCTCTTCAACGATCAGCCAATGGTCAGCATCACGCCGTTACCCTCTGGAACCATGGGGCATGGCCAGAAAAGCAGCATGGCAGATACTGCGTTGTCTTCCCTTGCCTTGCCGACGCTTTCACGCAACAGTTGGCAGGTTGCCAGTTTTTCCAGTCTTACTCGCCATGGCCATGATAGGTGGCATGACGATGATATAACCCTGCTGCCTCCTGATGTTGGTGCTGCAGAGCCAGAATCGTCAGCTGAACTGAGCATCCATACCTTCACCAAGGGGGCACGGGCTGGCACCTTTCTCCATGAGGTGCTTGAGTATGTTGATTTTGCTGATGTCACTGGTTTCAAGGCTGAAGGGCTAATTCGCGACGGGTTGCAGCGGTATGGTTTTGGTGGTGAGTTCCAGGGCGTTGTGCAGGAAATGTTAATCAGTCTGGTGGCCCAACCATTAGCTGGTTTCTCGCTGTCCCAGGTCGTGCATGAACAGCGTTTTAATGAGATGGAGTTTTATTTCCCTCTCCGCCAAATTACGCCTGCTGAGTTGGCCGACCTTTTTCAAATTAGCGCAGATCAGGTAGCGGGTGGCCTCTTTGCTCTGCAAAGCAAAGAGCTTGATTTCTCTCCCTGCCACGGCTATTTACACGGCTTTATTGATCTGGTTTTCGAGCAGGATGGACGTTATTATCTGGCTGATTGGAAGTCAAATTATCTGGGGCCTGACAGCGCCTCCTATGAACTTTCTGCCCTGAACCAGGCCATGGCCGACAGTAGCTATTATCTGCAATATCACCTCTACACCCTGGCCCTGCATCTCCATTTGCAGGCCACCGTAGTCGAGTATGACTATGAACGTGATTTTGGCGGGGTCTATTATCTTTTTTTACGCGGTATTGATCCTGATCAATCTGGGCAACGGGGAGTATTTTTTGATCGCCCCAGCGTGGAGATGGTTCTTGAGATGGAAAAGGTACTTATAAATGCTTGATACATTACATGAACAGGGCTTGCTCAGTAGCATTGATTGCCATTTGGCGAGAATGCTGGGCCAGCGTTTTGGGGCTGGAGAGGATGAACAGCTTCTAGCTGCCCTGGTGAGTCATAGTTCCCAGGCTGGCCATTCTTGTTTAGAGCTGGGCCATTTTGCCCAGATGGATGCTGGTCAGGAGTATGCCCCTGTCTTGGCTCGTCTTGGCGAGGCGTCACAGCCTTGGCAGGCAGTGGGTGGTCCTGGCGAGTACTTGCCAATTATTCATGACCAGGGCCGTTATTTTCTCCATCGTTTCTGGCAATATGAGCAGACCATTGCCAGTTTTTTGCAGCAACGTGTGGCACAAGATACCCTTGGGGTGGATGCGGAGCAGGTGCGGGCTGGTCTGAATCATTATTTTCCTGGTGACACAGGTGAAATTGATTGGCAGAAGGTGGCGGCAGCCCTAGCTGTATTGCGGCCTCTGACCATTATCTCCGGTGGCCCTGGTACTGGCAAGACCTCCACCGTGGCCAAGGTGCTGGCCATTATTTTTTCTTTGACAGCTTCTCCACCACGGGTGGCTATTGCCGCACCCACCGGCAAGGCGGCCATGCGTCTGCAGGAATCATTACAGGCGGCCAGAGAACGCTTAGGTGTGGCCGATATTCCCACTGAGGCCTCCACCATCCATCGACTGCTCGGTGTTATTCCAGGTTCTTCTACCTTTCGCCATCACCGAGGTAATCCCCTGGCTGCAGAGGTGATTATTATTGATGAGGTGTCGATGATTGATGTGGGACTTATGGCAAAGCTCTTTGCTGCTATTCCTGCCCAGGCTCGGCTCATTCTCCTTGGCGATAAGGATCAGTTGGCCTCGGTAAAACCAGGGGCCGTGTTTGCTGATCTCTGCGGGGCTGGCACCGTGGTCGCCTTTAGTTCGGCCATGGCATTACGTCTGGCAGATGTCTGTGGGACGGAGATACCGTTGGCTGAAAAGTCTGCCGGGCCTTTAACCGATAGTTTGGTGGAGTTGCAGCGTAGTTATCGCTATCCTGCCACGAGTCTCCTTGGCCAGGTGGCCCCGCTTATTAATAAGGGGGAGGGGAAGGCAGCCATGGGGCTCATGGCAGGGGATGGAGATGTACGCCTATGTCCTTTGGCCCAGGTAGAGGATGAGTTGTCTGTCTTGGTCTTACGCTGGTATGGCGCCTATCTGCGTGAGGATGATCTGCCGGCTATTTTTACGAGCCTGGAACGTTTTCGTATTCTCTCTGCCACCCGGCAAGGCCGTTTGGGAGTGGCTCGTCTTAATCTCTTTGTTGAAAGACTACTCCATACACATGGGCTCTTAGCCCAGCACGAGGGACAGTATCATGGCCGCCCCATCATGGTGCAGCGTAATGATTATGCTTTGGGACTTTTTAACGGTGATATTGGTGTGGTGCGTCAGCAGGAAGATGGTATCCTCATGGCGGTTTTCCCTGATGGCCAGGGAGGCTTTCGTTCCATGCCACCTGCTCGTCTGCCGCAGCATGAGACAGTCTTTGCTATGACCATCCATAAATCCCAAGGCTCTGAGTTTGATCATCTGGCCATGATTCTACCTGACAGCGGCACCCAAGATTTTTTGACCCGTGAGCTGTTTTATACCGGTCTCACCAGGGCCCGGCATTCGGTGACCATCTTTTCCAAGCCCTCAACTCTTCTTTCTTCTGTGGATAAACAGGTGGAGCGTATGTCTGGCCTGGGGGATAAATTAATTTAGGGGGATTTGCTTTCAGGCTCAGAAATTTTTTGGGATGATTTCGTGCCACAGGGCCAGGAGGGGAGGAGCTGGTTTGGCGGCTACGACATTAATTTTCTTGATTTTCTAGGTTCTCTGCAGCAAAAGCACTTAATCACGCGCTTCGCTGCTGAAAATCGGTACTCTTTTTCTTTCGTTCACCAAGAAAATGCTACGATAATTGCTGAATACGCCGCCAAACCAGCTCCTCCTCTCCTTACCTTCCGAAAAACTTCCAACCCTTGATGTACGGTTAATTCAGGCTCCAGGCTTGGCCACAGTAAGAGAAGAAAGGGGGGGGCTATTGGAGCGTCGTTCAGAAAATTCCGTAGTATCTCT
>JAOZSN010000119.1 GCA_029939635.1 Deltaproteobacteria bacterium | reverse complement strand
TGCTCAATTTTATTTTTGGTAATAGGTTTTTTCAGGTAGCCATCACATTGCTTGCTGAAGGCTTTGAGGATGGAGGCAGAATCCTCAAGAGAAGAGGTCATGATGACCTTGGTGTGGAAGTATGGAGTGGTATTTTCTTCGGTCTGGCGGATGCTCTCAAGTGTTTCATTGCCATCCATGCCTGGCATAAGGATATCCAGGCAAATAAGATCATAGGGTGCTTGTTTTCCTAGGGAGATCTGGACAGCCTCTACAGCTTCTTTGCCATCTGAGGCAATATCCACCACACCATGTTGTTGCAGGAAATTACCCAGAATTTTTCGCGCCACAAAGTTATCTTCTACAATGAGTATTTTCATTATCTTAATGGGTAGAGCTATTGAGAATGCGCTCTAACTCTGTCTGTAATTTGTCAAAGGAGTAGGGCTTGGTTATATAGCCATTACATTCGTTATCAAAAGATTTTAAGATGTTTTGGGAATCATCCAGGGCTGTGGTCATAACAATAGTACAGCGTTTCTCTTGGGAAATAAGGCCATCTTCTTCCACCTTACGAATGGCTATCAGTGTTTCATGGCCGTTCATTTTCGGCATCATAATATCCAGACAGACCAAGTCATAGCGTGGCCCCTCATTAAATGCCGTACTAAAGGCGCGCACCGCATCCTGGCCATTGTCTGCCACATCAATCTGCCCATACTTTTCCAGAAATTTACAGATTACTTTACGGGCAATAAAATCATCTTCAGCAATTAATATTTTCATGTTTTTAAAGGAGTCAGTATTACGTATTCAGGAGGCAGAAGTCACGTGTCACACAGTACCCATCTGTTACTCTGGATACTGACTTCTGTCTCCGGATTACTATCTGTTTATAATGTAAACTGTGAAACCATACTTTGCAAATTAGTACTTAATGTAGACAGCTTATCCGATTCTGCCTTAAGCTGTCCACCCTCTTTGTGAATTTCTCCTGTGCTGGAGGTGACATCGGTGATGGAGGTGGCTACCTCACTGGCGGCAATGGCTGCCTGACTCACATTGTCAGTGATCTGTCCCACCGAGTCATTGGCTGATTCTGTACTATTTGCCATGTGGGTGATGCCGTCTAAGGCACCGCCAATATTGTGGGCAATATCCTGAGTGGTCACCGATTGCTCTTCCACGGCCCCAGCAATGGTAACGATAATTTCGTTGATTTCATTGATAACGCTGTTGATCTGAGTAATCTCATGGATGGTGTTGTCGGTGGATGTCTGCATGGTGCCAACCTTTTCACGGATCTCCTGGGTGGCCTTGTTGGTCTGGGAGGCCAACTCTTTTACCTCATTTGCTACCACGGCAAAGCCTTTGCCTGCCTCCCCGGCCCGCGCTGCCTCAATGGTGGCATTGAGGGCCAGTAGTTTGGTCTGCTCGGCAATTTCCATGATAACATCAATGACCTTGCTGATATCATGTGCTGCCACACCAAGTTCATCCACCCGACTGGTGGCATTTTGCACATTGGCCACGGCATTGGATGAGACGGTACGTGCCTTTTCTGTGTTGCTGGCAATCTCTGACACTGTGGAATTGAGTTCGTCGGTGGCGTTGGCAATGGTGCCTATATTATCTGAGGAGCTTCGTGCTAACTCCGCAATTTGATTCATCTGGCTATTGATAGTTGTGCTTGAATCAGAGACGTTGCTCATGGTGACACTCATCTCCTCGGCGGCTGCTGAAACAGATTGACTTTTTTCTTCCACCATGGAGCTCTGGCTAAAGATATTAGTGGCAATATCCATAACATTATCTGCTTCGTGATTGAGGTCTCCAGCATTATCGGTGATCTGGCGCACCATAGTGTGGAGTCTAACCGTCATTTTATCTAGTTTTGCCCCGATGATACCTAGTTCATCTTGGCCCGAGACTTTTGAGGTGGCGGTGAGGTTGCCCCTCCCTAATTGATCGGCAAAGGCTGCAATGTTATTGAGTCGCTTAATAATGTTCAAGATAGTAATAATAGCAAAAAGCATGGCGGCTACGCCAAAGACAATACCGACAAGCTGGCGGATGAGAAGGGTGGTAACCCTGCCTTCCGATTGTTTCTGTAGGGTGCCTACGGCCTTGTGCATGGCTTTAAGTAAAGGGATATTATTTATGGAGACAAAGGCGATATGCTCGCTCTGAGGCTGGTCTGAGGCGATAATTGTCTCCACATGGGGTTTAAACTGTTGCCATATCCTGTTGACCTCGGTGAGCTGGCTGGCAGCATCTCCTTGGGCGGCCGGAATTTTTTTGAAGGTGGTGGTCTTCATATTCGGCTCAACTGGGGCATCGCCACCGTTACGCAGGGCCGTTAGGGTGGCATCAAAAACTGCAACTGTATTTTTTATGGTAGCCGCCAGAGCCATATCAATGCTGCCTGTTTGTTGGCGTTTTATCTCAAAGCCGAGGATTTCCTTGCACATCTTTTGGCTGAGCATACGCTGACGTCCGGCCAGGTTGATGACAAGGCCATCTGATTTTTGTTGATTGGTGGTGAGCCAGGTAGCCAGAAACATGGCAACAATGATGAAAGAGAGACCTGCGATGGAGAGAGAGAGTTTTAATTTGACACTCATAGTTCTTGCCTTGTTAAGGGGGAAATATAATTTTTAAGCTATTTTTTTATTAATTCTGTCAGATTAAGTACTGATACCAGTTGTTGCTCCATCTTGAGAATGCCACGAAAAAAGGAGCCAGTAATGCCTTTGACATTGGCAGGTGGTGCAGTCATGTTCTCCTTGTCAATGATAACTACATCGCTTACGGAGTTGACCAAGAGGCCAATGGGTTCATCGTTAAACAGGACGACAACAATTTCCATGCTGTTAATGTCATCTTCAATATCCGTAGTAAATTTTTGGTGCAGGTCGATGACTGTAGTGATCTGTCCACGCAGATTAATCACTCCCCTGACAAAATCAGGGGCGCGATGTACCGTGGTGATGGTAAAATTTTTGATTATTTCCTGGATCAGTGATGTCTCAAGTCCACAGGGCATAGAGCCCACCTGAAAGATAGCCATCTCCATGGTGCCAGATTTAGTTTCATAGTTTTCTGCCATTGCTGTTCCTTTGGAAGGCTTCACTGCTTGCCTAGATAATGGTTTACCCGTTCAATGATCATCTCTCTGTCAAGTTTGATCAGGTAATCATCCACCCCTGCCTCTTTGCCCGCCAGTTCAGCTGCCTTGCCTGCCACTGAGGTAACGGCAATAATTGGCAGGTGGGCAATCTCACTGTCAGCGCGGATGTGTCGGGAGAGCTCCAGTCCATCCATATTTGGCATCTCAATGTCAGTAATCACCATGTCCACATGCTCACGGGCCAGGATGTCCAAGGCCTCAACGCCATCCTCGGCTTCAAGGGTTTGGAAACCGACATCTTGGAGGAAAGAGGTGATTTGGCTGAGGAAAAATTTGGAATCTTCAACCACCAGGATGGTGGCAGATTCTCCCTCTTCACCTACCGAAATGGATTGTTCTAGGGCCCATTCCGGCATCAGGGTGGAGACCACACCGTATAGGTCGATGAACAGGGTAATATGGTCAAAGATAATCATGGAGCCAAGTATGCCAGGTTGGCGATGGGTAATATCATCTACCTTGGTTTTGATATCTATAATGTCAACGATTTCATTGAAAAGAATACCAACCTCCCTGCCACATATTGGGAAAACAATAACGTAACAACTCTCCTGTGCTTCATCTCGATAGGCGATATTTGCGACCTCGTCCACCCCAAAAAGAGGCAGACTACCACCCCTATATTGGATGTTTTTTCGACCGCCAGTAATCTCGATATTGGTTGATTTGATGCGCTCTATGCGGGAGATAAGCCCCAAAGGTACGGCCATCTGCTCCTCCTCGCTGTTTTTAACAATGAGCAGTGTCTGGGAATCCTCGCCCCTGTCATTCTCTTCAATGTGGCGTTGGCTATGGGCCTTTACGTGTTCGGCTACAGTGGTCAGGTTCATGAGTGAGCTGAGGCCAACCACATCAAGGATGAGGGCAATTTTCCCGTCACCCTGAATGGTAGCGCCAGCATAGCCTTTACAGTGGCGCAGATGGGAACCCAAGGGTTTGACGACAATTTCCTCTGAATCGAGGAGGTGATCAACAATCAGGCCGTAATTATGGTCGCCAGAAGAAAGAACAAGGATGTTATAGGCGCTTAATGGGCTGGTACGCCTATCCTTTCTGGCACGTCGTTCAGGGTTCTCCTGCTCCTCCTGATCCAGCTCTTCGCCACGGCGATCAGCGAGGTTATGGCGTCGATCAAGCTGTACATCCTGGCTAGTCGGATCGACAAAGGTTCGTTGTTCAATACCTAAGGCATCGGTGAGGAAGACCAGGGGTAAGAGTTCCCCGCGTAACCGCATAACCATGGCATCGCCAATACGTTCAATACGCTGGTGGGTCTGGTTGGCCGGGATACGCACCAGTTCGACTAGATTTACTTGAGGAATGGCATAGCGCTCATCCTGCACCGAGATTATCAGGCTGGGAATAATGGCCAGGGTAAGGGGCAGCTTAATTGTTATGGTCGTGCCTGTTCCCAAGGCAGTCGTGATATCAATAATGCCACCCAGGGTGGAGAGGTTGGTGTGCACCACATCCATCCCTACGCCGCGGCCCGATATATCTGATACCTCTTGGGCTGTGGATAGCCCAGGGGTGAAGATAAGTTTTGCTAACTCTTTGGTGCTCATGGCCTCAAGTTCGGCTTTATCATGGGTACCTGAGGACAGGCTTTTTTCTTTGAGACGTTCTGTATCAATACCAGCCCCATTGTCTGCGATCTCAATGATCACTTGGCCTCCTTCATGGAAGGCTGAGAGCCGCAGGGTGCCTGCGGCCTCTTTTTGGTTGGCCAGTCTGACATCAGGCATCTCAATGCCATGGTCAATGGAGTTGCGCACCAGGTGGGTGAGGGGGTCGCCAATGGCCTCGATGATGGTTTTATCCAGTTCAACATCTTCACCCTCAATGACCAGCTCTATCTGCTTGCCCAGGTCACGGCTAAGATCTCGTACCACCCTTTTGAATTTATGAAAGACGTTACCCACCGGTTGCATACGGGTGGACATTATGGCCTCCTGTAATTCTGTGGTCACCATATCAAGGCGCTGGGAGACGGCATCAACCCCTTGGGAATTATCAGAAAGAACGGCCTGGGAAAGCTGGTTGCGGGTAAGGACCAACTCACCTGCCAGGGTCATTAAGTTGTCTAGGATCTTGACATTAACACGCAGATTGCTCTCGGCCTTAAATGGTTTGGGTGGCGCAGGTTTTTTTTGGGGAGGAGTGGCTGCCACTGGTGGAGATGCCGGAGCCGGGGGGGGCTCTGGCGCGGCTACCTCAATACTGGCAGGAGCTTGTTGTTCTGGTGGCGGGGCATCCTGCTGGTCTGGTTCAATGAAGGTAATTTTTTGTTCTGGTAGACCAAGAAAGGCCATGAGCAGCTCTTTTTCCATGATAGTGGCAAAGAGTACGTAAAAGGGGATGGTGAAGCTGTCTGGGTCTGCACCTAAATTTCCTATTGAGGCAGTATTTACCATTGAGTCCAGGAGTTGGCCGGTTTGTTGCAATTCACTAATGACGTCTAGTGGGGTGCGGCCCTGCTGCTCGATATCTGTCAGCAAGTCATACTCCAGAATGAAAATATTATTGCCGCCCTTACGGCATGATGTAATGTCAAATTCTGAAACAGCAAAGAGACTGATATGGGCCTGGGTACCAACCTCAACCGAGGTGTCTAAGCTCTCTTTTTCTTCTTCAGGTAGAGAGTTTTTGACCGCATTTTTCAGGGCGTTTAGCTCGGTGCTGATGTCCACCTCATTACTGGAGGTCACGTCATTAATAAGGGAGGTGAGTTTATCGGTGGCATCGAGCAAAACACTGACAATGGCTGGGGTGGGAACCAACTCGTTGTTGCGTACCATGTTGAGCAGGTTTTCAGAGTAATGGGAGAGATCCTTGATGTTTTCCAGCCCTAAAAATCCTGCCCCGCCCTTAATAGAATGGACGGCCCGAAACACCTTGTTTACCACGTCGGAATCAATATCCGCACCGTCTTCCTCAATGGTGAGCAGATCTGCCTCAATACCATCAAGATGTTCTAAGGACTCTTCTGTAAAGGCCAGGAGGGTCTCGTCTTCTTCGATAATTGCCATGGTATACACCAGTTGTCAGTTGTCAGTTGCCGGTTGCCAGTTTCTAACTGCCAACTGATAACTAGCGACTTATCACTGTTTTTTATTCCGTTAAGGTAAAATGGTTGTCCAGCCGCATGACCATAAACAGTTGCCTGATATCAGCGCTGGCATTGATGATTTCAACCTCATCTCCTCCTGCCTCCGTTAAACTGTTACGGGCTGAAATGAGCAGGCCTAGGCCGGATGAGTCAATCATTTCAGTACCACTCAGGTCAATAACCAGCTTTTTATTATCTCCGCTGGTGAGCTCGATAAATTCTTTTTTTAAATTAGGACAAGCTGAGGCGACAATATCAACCCCTGGCCTGATGGTAACGACACCTTCTTTTCTGTCAATATGGCTCATGTTTCAGCTCTCCAGTTTTTTTCGTAAATATAGTTCGTTGCCTTTATCGTTGTAACTCAAGTCAAAATGATACTGCTGCATGGAATAAAGTCCACGGCCAGAGGTGGCCTCTGGACTGGTTTGCTCTCTTTTGATGACAGTTCGCCAGTCAAAACCATCCCCTTTATCGCATACGCTAATGACCAGGTCTGTATCTTGGATGGCAATGGTTAGCTTGATAAGCAGTGATTCGTCTTTGCGGTTGCCGTGGATCACAGCATTATTCAAGGCCTCCCTCAGTATGTACGCGTATGTAAAGCTATTTATGGCAAAACCTTGGCGAGTGATAAACTCGGTGGTTTTGATAATGACACGATCCACAGCTTCCAGGGTTGAAGGGAGGGTTATTTCCAGCCGGGAGTTATCCTCTTTAATTGCCAGGGAAGTCATAGGGTTACACCTCCACCGCCATGACAACGATATCGTCATCCGCTGTGGAAAGGCCACGGGCCATAAGTTTGTCAAGTTTGGCCGAGACCTTGGAAATGGGTATTTCGCGAACCCGTTCTATCATGGTCAAAAGAAGATCTGTGCTTGCTGTCCATACCTTGCCGGTGCCAGATCGTTCAATGAGGCCATCTGAGTAGATAAAAAACTTGTCCCCTGGTTGGGTGGTTATCTCGCGGGTGGAAAATTGGCTGTCTGGGAAGATTCCTATGGGTGAACCAGGCAGGTCAATGAGATACGGAGCACCATTCTTTGGCAGATAACAGACTGGAGGGTGGCCAGCTCCAGCCAGGGTTAGTTTATTTGTCGCTCTGGAGAGTCTGACATAGACACAGGTGAGGTATTTATCTCGGGGCAGGATGCCCAGGAGAACCTGGTTAATAATGGTTAACGTCTCTGCTGGTTCATAGAGCAGGGAGGAGTTTTGTTTAAGAAGGGCCTTCATGGCAGCGGTGACAAAACTGGTGCCAATATCGTGGCCTGCCACATCTGCTACCAAATAACTAAAGATATCCGGGGCGATACGCAAAACATCATAAAAGTCCCCCCCTGCCTCGCATAATGAGGTGTAATGGACACCAAACTGTGCTTCCTGAAGGTTCTCAGGTTTGAGAAGCATGCTGGCCTGGGCCTTTGAAACTTGCTGCAGCTTTTCCTTCTGGGTGGCAATTAGGGCTTGGGTGGCAAGTCGCAGTCGCAGGTGAACCTTGACACGGGCCAGCACCTCGGCGTGATTGAAAGGTTTGACGATATAATCAACCGCTCCCAATTCAAAGCCGATAATCTTGGAACCGGGGTCAGCATCGGCAGTGAGGAAGATCACAGGTATGTCACGGGTCTTGGGGCGGCTTGAGAGTTTTTTGATGACCGTAAAACCATCTTCCCCAGGCATCATGATATCCAGGATAATGATATCTGGTTGTTCGGTATTGGCCAGGGTACGACCTTCTCTGCCATTATCAGCAGTGAGGATGCGATAGCCTACCTTGGCCAGGGTGGTCTGGAGAATACGTTGGTTTACCAGATTGTCATCAATGATGAGTATGGTTAGTTGTTTTTCTGGACTCATGTTTCTCAAGGTGCGCTACAGGACAATAGGTTACCTTGACTAATTGCAATTTTGTCCTCGGACAAAAAATCGAATTATTCAAGGCACCCAATAGTATAGTTACATATCAGCAATGATTATTTCATTTGCACCCTATGGAAGTCAATTTTTATTTTTAGGCGGAGGGGAATACTCTGGGCCCTCAGAATTGAGGGCTAAGATACCCTTTACAGGGTGAGTTCCAGGCTGTTGAAACGTGATGTTTTGGCCTTGGAGCCAAAGGCAGAGATAGTGGCAAGGCGGCTGTCGCTGCCGATGATGGTGAGGGTTATCTCGAAGCGGTCAGGGGGGGTAAATGAGCCCAATCTATCAGGCCATTCCACAATGCTGATCCCATCACCATAGAAGATTTCTTCAAAACCAAGTTCGGCAATTTCATCTTCGTCCTCCAGGCGATACAGATCAAAATGGTAGAGGTTGAGGCGGCCAGGGTATTCGTGGAGTAGGCTGAAGGTGGGGCTGGTAATATAACAGGAGGGAGGGACTTTTAGGCCTACTCCAATTGACTGGGTCAGTGTGGTTTTGCCCGCCCCTAGATCACCACGGAGTAGAAATATATCTCCTGTCTGGGCGGTTTGGCCCAGAAAGAGGCCAAACGCTTCGGTTTGAGTCAGGCTATTGAGGGGGATGGAAGGGGGCATGTGTTGAAGATGTCAAGTTCTCTCAGTTTCTCTTGTGGCAGAACAGACAGCGGTTTTTGCTGGGATGATCAGCCGGGAAGGTAACGCCTTCAGCATTGTGGCAGCTCTGGCAATGTTTTTCTGCCTCTTTTTTGCCCATGGGAAAAAAGGCTGCATGATCCTTATCATGGGGCATTTTGGCGGTGGTCTCTTCAGGGGCTCGGAGGAGGAAGGCAAGCAGCCCAGCGCAGAAGAGTATGAAGAGGATGTTTAGGTAGATGTTTTTTTTTTGCATAATGTTTAGTGATTACCATCGAACTTCAGCCTGTTTGCATGGCAGTTGAAAGCACGAGTTATTTTGTTAATAATTACACGGAGTTTACGGTTACCGGATTAC
>JAOZSN010000011.1:23214-28683 GCA_029939635.1 Deltaproteobacteria bacterium | reverse complement strand
TACATGGCTGTTAAAGCAAATTGTGCTCTAGCCCAGTTGACCTGAGTTAGATCGATCTGTTCAACCATTCTTTCCTCCTTGTAATAGAGTAAAAAATTGCTTGGTTATATGTTGTTACAGCAAAAGGGGGACCTGGTAGTCTGGCATCTCTACTCAAGGCACCCGATGTATAAAAAATGTGATTTTAAGGAGGTAATGCCTTTTTAAAAATTGATTGATTACCTCTCACTGGGTATCAGCAATGGTGGTAATCTGTTGCAATACATGGCTGGCACGCTGCTCATCAGTATCGAAATTATGTTTCAGGTAATTGGGGAAAAAGAAGATTTTAAGGACGGCAAACATAAAAAAAAGTTTAATAAAAATTATTGCCCACAATTTTTTCCCCACCCGCATGGAGCGGAATCCCTGCATATAAAACAAAAAAATTTTCTTTAACATATGGCCACTCTAGTAATTATTATTATTCATATTTTTTGTAGCCAGAGCAGGAAAGCATGTCAAGTAGAATCGGCCCAAAAGCTGATACTTGTCAAGATATTTAATTATGGCAGGTCTGGCTAAACTATGGAAACAAAAGCGATAAATTAAATGCTGAGATGTTGAGGAGAGTAAAGCTAGGTCAGCTGGCCAGGGGATTTTGGGAATCGGCCAAGGAGGTAACAGTAAGAGCATTAAGTAGGCTGTTGAACTGGATATGAACAGTATAGTCGTTGTGGAGATGGTACTTTACGCCCACGATAATTGCTGTTTTGTGGGTGGTCGTGCTGTCGACTCCTTCTGCTAGGAACATACTCACTTTAATCTGGCGTCCTAGGAGAACCTTGGCCGTCTGGTTGGAGCAGGTGATAGAAAAACAGATACCGCCTTGAGAGATATCGGCCATGTGGCCAGAAAATGTTGCGCCCAGTGGTTGGCCGGTGTCATTAAAAAGTTGGGCTGAAAGCTTTCCTGTACAGGCAAAGCGGTCATGGAGGCGTCTGTCTAATAACTTCGAATTAATGGTGCTATCGAGGTGACCAAATTTTTGACAGAAATCTAAAATTTTCTCATGGAGGCCTGGATGCTCATTGGGCCATGAAGCCGCTTTTTTACGGTCAAGATAGCGCAGTTTAACCACGGAATGGCAGATAAAGGTCGCGGTGGCTACTGAGATGCCGAAAAAGGTATCTTCACCAGCTGTTTCTCCCTCCTGCAGGTGATAGAGGAGCAGCTGTTGGGCACCTTTTTTGTATACAACATTCACTCTGCCTTGGTTAATGAAGAAGAGGCGATTGTTTAGTTTGCCCTGCTCAATAATGGGAGTGCCAGGGGGCAAATCAATGGGGATTAAGGCATAAAAAAAGGCATTGGCCTCTTCCTCAGACAAGGTATCCATTAATGCTTGCCAGAGAAGCTGATGATCTTGATCAATACCAGCGGACTTGGCTTCTTCTATTAATTCTGCTGAGCCAATGATCTCAGCCAGGGCCATACTGTCAATGGCAAGGAGTCGCTCTCGCCAACGTTCAGCCAGGGAAAAATTACCGGCGGCCACTGTTTTTTTGATCAGGGTATAAATTTGGGCAACAGCCTGCTGGGTATCACCGTTTTCAACAAGCTGGTTTATCTGCTGTTCTGTAGACATGTTTTACGTATCTTCTTTCGAGTCAACCAGTTCCGCATAGAGCTTGTCGTAGATTGAGGGGTTCAGCAGTTCGCGGAATTCCAGGTGGACAGAAAAATCATGGCGGAGATGGGATTTGACGGCGACAATAACACCGTTTTTAATAATGGGTGGTACCTCAGGCAGACGGTGGATATTGGTGGATATCTGACAGATGCGGCCTAGCAGCATGCGGGCAATGGTCTGGGAACTGGTGATGGAAAAGGCTGCCCCGTTCA
This sequence comes from Deltaproteobacteria bacterium, assembly GCA_029939635.1. Lineage (GTDB taxonomy): Bacteria > Desulfobacterota > Desulfobulbia > Desulfobulbales > SURF-16 > JAOZSN01. Next base: position 26,799 of record JAOZSN010000011.1, on the reverse strand, counting down.
GGGAGAGATCAATGAGATGTCCATGAAAGGAATTACCAAAAAAATCGCCTGATTCATTTAACAACTGCGCTTTGACTTTTCCTTGCAAATGGATCCGCTCGTAGCGGCGGCGTTCAACCTCTGAAATATTGGTACGCTGATCCAGAACCCCGAAAGTTTTGCAAAAGGCATAAATTTTGGTTAGCAAACCGGGGTAATCTTCTTCCCAGGACAGGGCTTTCTGGCGATCTAGGTAGTGGAGCTTGACCGAGGTGTGGCAGATAAAGGTGGCGGTGGCCACGGAGATACCGAAAAAGGTGCTCTCGCCAGCAGTCTCTCCTTCATGGCGCTGATAAATAATATGGGTCTCGCGATCTTTTTTAAAGATGCAGTTGACTGTGCCTTTGTCAATAAAGAACAGGCGATCATTGAGTTTGCCCTGTTCGATGATGCGTTTGCCAGGCGGTAAGATAATTTCTTCAATGGCATAGAGCAGGGCGTTTTTTTCCTCTTCCAATAATTCATCAAGCAAGGGAGCCCATAATTTGATCTGATCAGGGTCAATATACTCAGATTTGTATTCCTCAATAATCTCTGCTGAGCCGATAATCTCACGCAGGGCCATATTATCAACAGCAATGAGTTTTTCTCGTAACTTTTCTGCCAAGGCAAAGTCCTTGGTTTTGGCCGTGGAGACAATCAAGGCATAGAGCTGTTGGATGACCGTTTCTTTCATGCCCTTATCAAGAAGGTTATCAACGTGCTGAAAGATCGGATGAGGGACTGTCATTATAGTTAGGCGTCGGTCTGAGGTCTGAAAGTTTATTGGTAATGGGGTCTACGACTATACGGCAAATTTCGTGGGTCGTAGAAAGCGAGCATGCAAGACCTTGGAAAAGGTACTGATAGCTGCGTGGCACTAGCCTGCCCTTAAGCTTTTAACGAGTTATCCAATTTCTAGCTATACCATAAGAAAGCAGCAGTTGAAAATGATATTTCTAACTAAAAACAGGGTTTTAGGGCCGATGAGACTCGCAACACGAAACTAAAGTTCTAGTCCATGCATTTGTATGGGGGATGGATAATGGCGTTATTTCAGAGGGTTGTGTGGGGTCGGTGATGTGGTGTTGTCTACAGGGAGCGAGTAAGGTACCAATGGATGGCTTGTTGAATCGGGATTTCAAAAAAAAGATATAGCAGGCTGGCAACAGCCAGAAAGGGGCCATAAGGTATGCGGGTTTGGCCACCTTTTTTTTGTTTGACCATGGCCCCGAGTCCAATAAGGGTTCCGAGCAAAGAGCTGGCAAAAATAACAAATGGTACCGCTTGCCAGCCCTGGAAGGCCCCGATCATGGCAAGGAGTTTTATGTCACCGCCACCCATGCCCTGTCGTTTGGTAACAAGGTAATAGCCCAGGGCAATGGCATAGAATATTCCTCCGCCCACCAGGATACCGATGAGGGAATCTTGCCAGCTTAACCCTGGTAAAAACAGGGAGGCGACTACTCCAAGAGGGATGCCGGGAAGACTGATGACATCCGGGATGATCTGGTGATAGAGATCAATGACGATAATGACCAGCAGGGCAGCAACATAGACAAAATAGATAAAAAAGGCAGAGGTGACGCCATAGCGGCTGAACAGGAAAAGTGAAAGGAGGCCCATGGCTAATTCCACCAATGGATATTGCCAGGATATAGTTTTTTTACATTGGCGGCAGCGCCCACGTAAGGCGAGAAAGCTGAGCAAGGGAATATTTTCGTACCAATGCAGGGGAGTTTGACATTGGGGACAGTGGGAGGCTGGAAAGACGATGGAGGCCCCCTTAGTCGGAAGTCTGAGGATGACAACGTTGAGAAAGCTACCCACAAGGGTGCCGTATATAAAGGCGAAGATGACTGGTATATTTTCCATGAATATGAGATAACTCCTTAGTAGAAATGAAAAATTATAGTACTTGGCTGGCGTTGATTCAACTATTAACTTTTTTCAGTGGTCAGTGGGTAGCACTTTTCATGAACATCTCCGAACACGATGCTGTTGTTCGGCTTCGAGTTGAGGTGTTGGCACCGGACTGGCAGCTGAGTAGCAATCGTATTACCTATCTACAGGGGGCTTTTGCTACCCTTGGTTCCGTGCTTTGCCACCGCCCCCATTGCCTGGCTGTGCTGGGTATGGCGAGGAATGTTTTGGTTTATATTGCTAAGCGCCCTGCTAATATGGGCAAGGCCATGGATTTTCTCAAGGAGGCCATGGCCCACATCATTAGTATGTATGAAGAGGATAAGCCGACAGAAGTGGGTGATAAGCAGCACTTTCTTCCCATCCGTAAACGCTATGAAGTGCTGCGTCTTGGTCTGAATAGCAGGTACAATTCAGCTGGCTGAGCAGGCGTGAACAAATGTTTTTGTAGGTCATTTTTGCGAGAATATCGTATAGTAGTTGGGCAATGAGGCAAGAGGTTTGACAAGATACTCCTTGAGGAGGCATTGTGATGACACACGATGAACGTAGGAAAAATACCCGGGTAGATTTTCATACCACAGTGGATGTGAGCTTTCCTGATGTCGCCTATACGGCATGTCCAACAGAGAATTTGTCGACGAAGGGTGTTTTTGTTGATAATATCCCGGATCGTTCCTTAGGTGATACCTGTTCAATTGTCTTGAAATTGACAGGCTCTGCCACAGATCTTTCCCTCTCCATGAGTGGCGAGGTCGTACGCCTGGTGAAGGAAGGGGTTGGTATCCATTTTAGTGAAATGGATTTAGACAGCTTTTCCCATTTGCGACAGATTATATATTATAACAGTGATGATCCGGATCTAATCAGCGAAGATTACGTGGATAAGTAAATGTCCAGCTGCCCCCCATCTTCGCCCATTTAGGACTTCTCGAATAGCACAAGTATGCTTCGGAGCCCTAAATGAACAAATATGGGGCACATCTGAACATTTACGTTCGGTGGCAATACCGCATTTTGCGGCCCTTATTAGTAATTATGTGGATAAGTAAATGGCTCTTCTGCAATTAACCGTGATTCCCTTGGGCACAGGTTCTGCCAGTGTTGGAGACTATGTTGCCGATATCCAGAAGGCCTTGGTCAAGACCGGGGTGTCGTTTCAGCTAAATGACATGGGTACCCTGATTCAGGGGGATATTGACGAGTTGTTGGGTGTGGTACGTACACTCTATGATATTCCTTTTGGTCGTGGAGCCCAGCGTGTTGTTACCCAAATTGTTATTGATGACCGGCGTGATAAAGAAGTGAAAATTGGCGATAAGATCGCCACAGTACACGAAAGACTGTAGGGTACCCAGAAATGGCCATGAAGAAAAAAATCAACCACCCCCCTGCCCTGAAACGTTCCCTGGCTGTGGGGTCATTTTTTTTAATTTTGTTTAGTATCGGGGTGGCGGCTGATGAACCGTCCAGAGTCTTGGAGCAGGCTTGGCAGATATGTTTAAGCTGCATCGGCATAGGTTAGTAACAGCCCAGGAGTGCTCCATCTGCGCACGATCAGGCCTCCTTACATAGGGTTACTATTATTCGCCAGCCTGCTTGTGCACATATGGAGCATCGCTGAACTTTTATATTTCGGATTTT
>JAOZSN010000011.1:0-23204 GCA_029939635.1 Deltaproteobacteria bacterium | reverse complement strand
GCCAGCCCTTTCTCTCCTAGTTGAATACCTGAATAATCATGGAATTTATACGTAAATGGGTTCAGACTGTAGCCTTCTTCTTTATGAACAGTTATTGGGCTTTTCCCTGGACTGCCACTATTTACCAGGGGCCCCTTAAGGTTGTCTGTGCTCCCGGATTAAACTGCTACTCCTGCCCAGCCGCAATTGTTTCCTGCCCTATAGGGGCCATCCAACAATTATTACTTTCTGTGCGCCTTACCCTCAGTAATGGTCAATATTTTTTGGGGTTTTATGTTGTCGGCAGTTTGGGAATTCTTGGCAGTATGTTTGGCCGCATGATTTGTGGCTGGTTTTGTCCATTTGGTTATTTGCAGGAGCTCCTTCACAAAATTCCATCCCCCACGTTTGCGGTTCCTCGTCCCCTGCGTTTTGTCAAATATGCCATTCTATTGTTCATGGTCTTTCTGCTGCCGTTACTCTTTGTCAATGATTTCGGCCTTGGTCAGCCCTGGTTCTGTAAGTATCTCTGTCCGGCTGGAACCCTGGAGGCAGGGCTCCCCATGCTGCTGTTGCAGCCATCGCTGACGCAAACCATCGGCACGCTTTTTTTCTTTAAACTATCTATTTTGGTCTTCTTTTTATTATGGAGTGTGGTAGCCAGTCGGCCTTTCTGTCAGACGGCATGTCCTTTGGGTGCCTGGTATGGTTTGTTTAAAAAGGTAAAATTTGTCAAACTGACCTTGGATCAAGCCAGGTGCACCAATTGTGGAGAGTGTCATCAGGTCTGTCCCATGGGGGTCAAATTTAATGAATCACCTGATGATGCCGAATGTATTACCTGTCTTAAATGTATGAATCAGGCCTGTCAATTTGGTGCTATTAGTCTGGAGGTGGCTGGTCTGCCAGTTCGTGCCCTGGATATCCGCCGTATGGGGGCCAGCCCGAAAAATATTGAATAGGGCTGGACAGGTTAGAGATGAGCCGTTATTTTAATCAGCTGTACGGTTTCTATTTCAAAGAATATGGCGGGGTTGATAAGCAATCACCTAAGCCACTCAATAGCAAGATAAAGGGGTATAGTGTTAATGTTTAAGAGATGGATTTTTCCCCTGGCGCTGTTCATGGTCGCGATCATGGCAGTATCAGTCCAGGCGAAAATGGTCAGTGTTAATGCTGATTTGATAAATATGCGTTCTGGGCCAGGGTCTAAGTACAAGATTATCTGGGAGCTGGGGAAAGGCTATCCGTTGAAGGTTCTCAGCTCAAAGGGGAACTGGTATCGTGTCCAGGATTTTGAAAATGACAAGGGCTGGGTCTATAAAAAGCTCGTTAACCGTACTCCCCACCTGGTGGTGAAGAAACGGGCAATCAATTTACGCAGTGGCCCTAGTACTAAGTATAAGATTGTGCGCCAGGCTAAGCGTGGTGTGGTGTTCCGTACTGTTGACCGCCGTAAGGGGTGGGTTAAGGTACGCCACGACGAAGAAAAGGTCGAAGGCTGGGTAAAGCGCGATCTGTTGTGGGGCTGGTAACGGCGTTGTTCACACAACCATATCTATTTCTTGCATCGTGCCAATGCGGCCATCTTCTCTGATAAAAATAGAACTTTCCCGTACCTGACCCAAGAGATTGTTGTTTTGATCTGTGAGGCTGAACTCTCCTGCTGCCCCCTGGAGGTAGAGGGCACCGATGCCATGCTCAGCCAGGCTGTGCAACTCATCTTCTCCAGCCTGGTTTGTGGCCCAGACCAGTAATTTTGCATAGAGCGGGTCATTGTCATCAAGCCAGCCATTGCTGTCCTGGTCATAGGCTGCTAATTCGTTGAAACCGTTACCTGTGGCCGGGCCAAAAAGTTCGTTGCCGCTGTTAATGATGCCATCATTATTTTTGTCAAAGGCCAGGAATCCATGGCCTGCAGCCAGGGAGGAAATCTCCTCCTCACTGCCATCCCCATCAAGATCAAAGCTGAATGTACTGTCGGTCAATTCTACCGCAGAGTCATCAAGGTTGATTACCAGTGGGTCCACCAGGCGGGCATCACCTGCCCTGATGTGTATCTCTGTTGATTCGTAAAAATGACGATCCATTACCAGATCAACGGCAAAGGCGATTTTCTTGCCATCTGCGCATTGTATCTCTCCGCTACTATGAAATTGGAGTTGTTCCTCTTCTTCATGGGAGTCAATAAGGTCATATTCTAGTCCCCAGCCTTGGCGCACCTCATTTGTGCTCAAATCAGGCTTGCTACTATCTGATTTTGCTAGTTGTGAAGGCACTGTCTCTGCTGCAGAGAGGGAGAGATTTGTAACCGACACCTTGCGACCGGTGATGGCCTCAAGGATGAGGCGCATGGTTCGTATTTTTGGATCAAGGGCAATCTCTTCTTCCTCGTCCAGGCATATACATTCTGGGGTTGAGGTGGTTTGGAAACGAGTTATGGCCTGATTTGATATGGAAAGAGTATCCTGCTTGGTTTGAGGCGGTGAAGCCGTCTCATTTGGTGCTGGTGGTCGTTCATCACCCTTCCAGGCAAATGTTCGTTCCTGGTGGATATCTTCTTGCCTGAAAAAATGGCTGGTTGTTTGTTCAACCTGACTGGCGATCACCTTCATACCTTTTTCCTCTTATCTTGGGTGAGAACTCCATATAAAAGATATCGGCTGTATGGGAAAAAGGATGAGTTTTTATCCTCAACAGCCGTGTTTGATGAGGAAATCTTCGATCATCTCCTGGGTAATGTCTATTTGATTACGGCCTGTTTCGTGGGTGATGATCCAGGTGCAGCGCCGGAAAGCGCGGTACAGGTCGGAATTTACTTTGAGTTTTAAATCCTCCAGAGGAGGTTTTTTTTGTTGGTTTTCTGTGCTGTTCATTCTGCCAAATCCTACCACAAAAACTTTATGATGCAGTGTCAACGGTCATACGAATGGCGCCTAGGGCGTTACCCACCTCAAAATGGTCGGGAAAGGTGATTGTCGTGCCTAATTTTGTGGCAACCTGGGGTAACAGGTATTGCGCTGCAGCACCAATGCCCACCAGGGGCAATTTAAGTTTGAGGCTGATATCCAATACCGGGCTGTTGCGGAATTCAGGGTAAAAGCCAGACAGGGTCTTGCCTGTCTCTATGGTAAGCAGGTGGTCGAGGATGCCATTTTCAATCTCTTTGCCGATACGAGCCAATACCAACTTGGAAAATTCCTCGGCAGAAAGGTTCATGGCAGAGCCCAGGCATTGGGCCCCGGCCATGGCAGCCTCTTTATTGCCTAAATCAAGCTCTCCTAAGACGTGGAGGGCATCGGTGGGGGTAAAGCCGGTCTCCCAGACCAGGTCATCTTTTATCAGGTCGGCAAGATGATTGATCAGGGTCAGTTCGCTCATATCAAAATGATTCATGAGCTGTTGTGGTGTGGCTGGGCCATGGCTGAGTAGATATGCTAATAATTGATTGTGACTGGCCTGCTCCTCGCTGAGATCTTCGGCAATGGTCAGCATGGTGCTGGCCAGGCCTTGTCCCATCCAGTCGGTGGGTGAGGCTAATTCAGTAGCTCTGGATAGAGGCAGTACGCGCGCTGGGCCCACCCGCAAGCTGCCATGTTTATCCACGATGGCCAGGCTATCACCACCCGCCCCCACAGTGGACATTTTGACTGAATCAACATGGGTCAGCCAGGGGCCGATGAGGCTGCCATCCTCACTGATAGTGGGTTGGCCATCCTTGATCATGGTGATATCGGTGGTGGTACCACCCACATCGACGATGATGCAGTTTGGTTCAGGAGAAAAAGTGAGACCGAACCAGGCAGTTGCAGCAGGGCCACTGGCCACTGTGGAGGCTGCCTGGCGGGATGTTTTAACAATATTCATGGGGGTGGCATCGCCACGGATAATCATGACATTAGAGGCCAAGCCCAGCATCATCAGGGAGTCTTGCATGCCCACCAGGAATTCCTCCATCACCGGGCGCAGGCGGGCATTAAGTACGGCAGTGGCGGCACGTTCCTGCATACCGGCCCGTTGGGAGACCTCATGGGACATGAAGACCGGTAGGGGGTCGATGAGACTCACTGCCTTGGCCATGACCATTTCGTGGGCCGGGTTCTTGATACTCATGGCTGAGCAGACCACATAGGCATCCACGTTGGATTTGAGCTCGGTAACGGCTCGCACTAAGGCGTCCATGTCCAGCTCCTCCACCTCTTCACCAATAATGGAGTGACCACCGCCAATATAGAGAGAGGTCACCACCGGTAAGGTGAATGGTTTACTGTAGCCTGCTATAATGAGACCTACCTTGTCGCCTTTCTTCTCCACCACGGCATTGGTGGCCAGGGTCGTAGAGACCGCAACAACTTCCACCTCATTTGGCTTTATTTCTGAGTCCACAAACAGGTCGCGCAGGCAGAGGGCAATGCCATGGCTCAGGGCAAAATGGGTGGTGGGGCTTTTGGAGGTGGCCTGCACTGATTTATCATCCAGGTCAATGAGGACCGCATCGGTATAGGTACCGCCAGTATCAATGCCAATACCATATTTTTTTTCAGACATATCTATTCCTTAATTCTTATTGTGGATTGCAAGGTAGAGAGGCTTCTTTACCGTATATTCATCCTTATTGGTAAAGATTTTTTAAATTACTATCCCTTTGCTTGACCTGCCTTTCTCCATCGTACTATGATAAAATCACAGAATAAAACGTGACCTGTATGCCTGAAATAGACCCCATAACCCAAAAATACGTCGATAAAATTCGCGATTATATCGACCAGATGCCCAGCCTGTCCACCACGGTGACCAAGGTGTTGGAGGTGTGCAATAAACCTGACACCTCGCCAAATGCCTTGAATCGGGTGATTTCCCTTGACCCGGTGCTCACCGGTCAGGTGTTGAAACTCATCAACTCGGCCTACTACTCCCTGCCCAATCAGATTACCTCCCTGACGCGAGCCATCATTATGCTGGGGCTCAATACGGTGAAGAACCTGGCTTTGAGTACGGCCATCATGGGTACCATGAATAAAGAAGGGCTGGAGTGTCTCTCCATTGACTATTTTTGGGCCCACTCCATCTGTGTTGGTGTAACAGGGAAGGCCATTGCTGGCCTGTGTCAGATTCCGGTGGCTCAACGGGAGGAGTTTTTTGTGGCTGGCCTGCTCCATGATCTGGGTAAAATTCCCCTGAGCAATTGTTTCCCTGAGGATTATCATAAGGTCATGGACCTTTGTTCCATGCAGCAATGCTCTCTGCTGCGGGCCGAGGAGATGGTTTTCGGCTTTGATCATCGCTTGGCTGGCCGCATCATTGCCCGCAAGTGGCAGCTTAGTGATGCAATGATTGAGACATTATGGCATCACCATGCCCCCCAAGATGCCTCAGAGGCAAATAGGCCCCTGGTGCAGACTGTGGCCCTGGCCAATCTCTATGCCAATCTGTTTGAGGTGGGCTCAGCAGGTGATCTCTTTCATGAGCCGGTGCAGGTGCAGAAGATCATAGAGCAGAGTGGTTTGGGCTGGAATGAGTTGGCCGCCCTCTATCTGGAGGTGGGGGCTGAGGTGGAGAAGGCACAGATATTTTTGCAGGTGAGTCAGTAATTACAGTTTTAAGTTGCCAGTTATGGAACTCTCTGCTTAGAAACTTCTTCTAACTTGAAACTGACAACTGACAATTGATAACTGGCAACTGCAGTACAAAGGGAGTGACCATGAAAATTCGTTTTTGGGGGGTGCGAGGGTCTATTCCCTGTCCTGGTAAACAGACCATGGAGTATGGTGGCAATACCGCCTGCATTTCGCTACGTTTTCCAGAGATTAACAGGCTTATTATCATTGATGCTGGTTCAGGTCTACGTGAACTGGGCAATTTTATGATGGGTAATGATCTTCCCAGCGGCCCTATCAATACAGAGATTTATCTCTCCCACACCCATTGGGACCACATCATGGGTTTTCCTTTTTTCACACCTATTTACATCCCCGGCACCAAACTCAAGGTGCATGGCCCTGTTTCCTATGAGCGTGATACCCTGGAAAAGGTAGTGGGTGGCCAGCTGACCTATCGTTATTTTCCGGTGCGGGAAGCCGATTTGGGGGCAGAGATCGAATACCATCCCCTCAAGGAGGGGGTCTTTGACTTAGGTGATGGTATTATCTTACGTACCAAATATCTCAATCACCCCATTCTCTGTCTGGGCTATCGGTTCGAGTTTAGAGACAAGGTTTTTTGCACTGCCTATGATACTGAGCCGTATCGTAATGTCGTTGTCACTGACCAAGATGATCCAGAGTATGATGAGGTCATGGCCGAGGAGGGTGAGCTGGCGGCGGCAGAGCAGAATGGTGCTTTGGAGCAGTTTATTCACGGGGCTGATTTGCTGGTGCAGGACAGCCAGTACACCCAGGCCGAGTTTGATGACGGTAAACAGGATTGGGGGCATACCTCCATAGAATTTGCCATTGAACAGGCTACACGGGCCAAGGTGAAAGCCATGGCCCTCTTCCACCATGAACCCATGCGTACTGACAGTCAGTACGATGAGCTGGCAAAGATCTACTGTCAGCCGGGCAGTGCTGATTCCCCCCATGTTTTTTTTGCCAAGGAAGGGCTGGAGATAGATTTATAAATGTAAAATGGCGGATTTTCTTTTATATAGATAATAACCTCCATTATTCATTTTACATTTTCTCTTCTCCCTTATGCCTTCTCTCTCCGGTACCCTCGAACGTATCACCTTTCAGTCTGATGAAACAGGTTTCACCGTGGCCCAGCTGCGTGAGGCAGGGAAGAAGGCTGGTGATCTCACCACTGTAGTTGGTCCTCTGGTGGGGGTGACCGTAGGGGCCACCTTGCGTTTAAAGGGCCAGTGGCTGCGTGATCCGCGCTATGGTCGGCAATTTAAAGTGGAAGGGTGGGAGGTGCTTAGACCAAACACCTTAAATGGTTTGGAACGCTATCTTGGTTCTGGACTTATTAAAGGGGTGGGCCCTACCTATGCTAGGCGTATTGTTGCCACTTTTGGCATGGATACCCTGGATGTGCTGGAGCAGGAGCCAGAGCGCCTCAAAGAGGTGCAGGGTTTAGGCAAGGCACGCATCGCCCAGATTCAGGTGGCCTGGGGCGAGCAGCGCCATATCCACGATATTATGATTTTTTTGCAGGGTCACACCATCCCTGCCTCCTATGCTGTGAAGATTTATAAGTTCTATGGTGCCCAGGCCATGGCCGTGGTGCAGGATAATCCTTATAAGTTGGCTGAGGATATTTGGGGTATTGGTTTTAAGATTGCCGATGATATTGCCCTATCCTTGGGCATTCCTGCCCATGATCCACGTCGGGCCCGGGCTGGTCTGCTCTATGTGTTGGCTGAGGCCTTGAATGATGGTCATTGTTTTCTGGAGCGGGAAGGGCTCATCCAGGCCTGTACCTCCTTGCTGGAGCAGCATCATTTTGATGGTTTTGTCGGTTTGGTGGCGGCAGAGATCCCTAAGCTGGCCGCTGATGAAAAGATCGTCATGGATGATGAGCGCATCTATCTGGCCCCTTTTTTCTTTGCTGAACGTGGTGTCACCGCTGGTCTGGCCGGTTGCCTGGGCCTTTCTCCGTATCCCAGCATGAATGCAGGTAAAGAGGTGGATTGGGCGGCTGGCAAGATGGGGTTGACCCTGGCCCCGGAACAGGCGACGGCCATTCACACCGCCCTGAAAGAGCGTCTGACCATTATCACTGGTGGCCCTGGAACGGGAAAATCCACCATTCTCATGGCTCTGCTCCTTATTCTGGCTGGCAAGGGAGTGGAGGTTAAGCTGGCAGCACCCACTGGGCGAGCGGCCAAGCGCATGGCCCAAGCCTGTGATCGTCCTGCCAAGACCATCCATCGTTTGTTGGAGTTTGACCCGTCAGTGCGTGGTTTCAAGCGTAATGATGATAATCCCCTCAAATGTGACCTGCTCATCGTTGATGAGGCCTCCATGCTGGATATCATCCTGGCCAATTCTCTACTCAAGGCGTTGCCACCAGGGTGTGCCTTGGTTTTGGTGGGCGATGTGGATCAGTTGCCATCGGTGGGAGCGGGTAATGTGCTGCGTGATGCCATAGATTCCGGTGTTATTCCCTGTGTGCGCTTGCAGCAGATTTTTCGGCAGGGAGATGGTTCTCTTATCTCAGTGAATGCTGCCAGGGTCAATGATGGCGAGTTCTTTGACCCCTTGCCAGGGTATAAGGGGGAACGGGATTTCTATTTCATGGAACGTCAGCAGCCCGAGGAGATTGCCCAGGAGATTGTTTCCTTATGTAGCGGTCGGCTTAGGAAGAAATATGGCTTTAATGCCATGACCGATATTCAGGTTCTCAGCCCCATGAAAAAAGGGGTGATTGGTACGGATAATCTCAACTCACTTTTGCAGCAGGCGCTGCTTGATTCTGGTGCGTTGGCAACTGGTCGCCTGTTCAGGGAGGGGGACAAGGTGATGCAGATTCGTAATAACTATGATAAGGATGTCTTTAATGGCGATATGGGTTTTGTGCTCGCTAAAAAGGTTGATAACGATGAATTAGTTGTAGAGTTTGAGGGCCGCAAGCATATCTACAGCCCAGCTGATTTGAATGAATTACAACTGGCCTATGCTGTCACCGTGCATAAGTCCCAGGGGTCTGAGTTCTCCTGTGTTATTGTGCCCATGCACATGAGCCATTTTACCCTGTTGCAGCGTAATTTATTGTATACCGCCATTACCCGAGGTAAGAAGTTGGTAATTGTTATTGGCCAGAGTAAGGCTGTTATACGTGCTATTGGGAATGATAAGGTGATGGCTCGTAATACTATGTTGGCTGAGCGGTTACGGGGGTGTCCTGATCCACCTGGGTGATTTTTTGTTTTTGGGTTATATGCCGGAGGGAGAGGAGTGGTAGCTCTCTTCGCTTTTGACATAAAATTGCCTTGTTCCCCTAAATTCACTACAAAAAACACGTAATCACGCGTTTCGCTGCTGAAAATCGGTACGTGTTTTTATGCAGCGAGCTTAGAAAATCAAGAAAACTAATGTCGTAGCCTAAAAAACAGCTCATCCCCGGACAGGCCATGGGCACGAAAAATGAGTTATACAAGATCTGAACACTACCTTTAACACCACCCAAATAAATAACATGACAACACTTTTCATACTTCTCCTGACCATCATCATCTTAGACTTTACCCTGGAACGGGTTCTTGATTATCTCAATTATCGTAATATCAGCAGTGACCTTCCCGCTGAGTTAGCTGATATCTATAGTGCTGATAAATACAAAAAATCCCAAGAGTATGGCAAGGTCACGGCCCGTTTTGGGCTGCTGAGTTCTCTGTTTGGCTTTGTTCTTATCCTGCTCATGCTTTTCTGTAATGGCTTTGCTGTGGTGGATGGCTGGGCTCGGTCGGTGGCTGGTAACGAGTTGGTGGTTTCCCTCCTCTTCTTTGCTATCATCTTTCTGGCCTCGGATATCATCACCCTGCCCTTTGCCCTCTACTCCACCTTTGTTATTGAGGAGCGTTTTGGTTTCAATAAAACCTCTGTGCCGTTGTTTTTTGTCGATAAACTCAAAGGCTGGCTGCTCACCCTGCTCTTAGGTGGTGCCATTATGTCCCTTATCCTCTGGTTTTTTCAGGTGGCTGGAGACCGCTTTTGGATATGGGCCTGGCTGGCCCTCACCTGTTTTACTGTATTTATGGCTATGTTTTACTCCAGTCTTATTGTGCCGCTCTTTAATAAGCAGACACCACTTGCCGAGGGTGAATTGCGTAGCGCCATAGAGGAGTTTTCTCTTAAGGCTGGGTTTACCCTGGATAATATTTATGTCATTGATGGCTCAAAACGTTCGAGCAAGGCCAATGCCTATTTTAGTGGTTTGGGGCCAAAGAAACGTATTGTGCTTTATGATACACTTATTGATGATCTGGAGGTGGAGGAGCTGGTGGCGGTGCTGGCCCATGAGGTAGGCCATTATAAGAAGAAACACATTGTTCAGGGTTTGGCGATGGGTATAGCCCAGAGTGGAGCCATGCTCTATATCTTTTCTCTCTTTATTGGTTATGCCCCCCTTTCAAAGGTGCTGGGGGCAGATCAACCCAGCTTTCATCTGGCTATGATCAGCTTTGCCATTTTGTATTCTCCCCTCTCTACCCTGTTGGGCCTGGGGATGAATGTTCTGTCGCGGCGTAATGAGTATGAGGCCGATGATTTTGCTAAGACCCATCATTCGGCCTCTGCCTTGATCGGTGGCCTAAAGAAACTATCGCGCAACAATTTAAGTAATCTCACACCTCATCCTGCCTATGTCTTTATGCATTACTCCCATCCTCCCCTGCTGCAAAGGCTGCGGGCCTTGAAATAGCACTTATTCAAGGTGCCTTCTGAGGGAAGACTCTTTCTTCCGAATTTTTAACTGCCTGGGGATGAGATACTGGTGTGTTCTGCTGGCGGGAAGATTCTTTTCTTAGTCGTTCTTCGTTGTATTGCTGATAGGAAGGCATCTGTGGTGAGGTCTGATCTTCCGGAAGGCGTTCTAGCTCCTGGCGCGTGCGGATACCTTTATAGATACTTTCATAGATCTGCTCCATGCTGGTACAGCCGGGCAGTGTAGCCAGTAGGGTGAGGAAAAGCACTAGGTGCTTTCGGCTCATCATACCCCTTAAAACCATAGATTACAGACTGTGACGGCTGCTAATATGCCGGCTGCGTCAGCACAAAGGGCTGCAGGGAGGGCGTGGCGGGTACGTTTGATGCCCACGGCGCCAAAATAGACGGCCAGCACGTAGAAGGTTGTTTCTGTGGAGCCTTGCATGGTGGAAACCAGAAAGGAGAGAAAAGAGTCTGGCCCTTGATTGACCATCTCGCTCATGATACCAAAGGCACCACTGCCGGAGAGGGGGCGCATCAGAGCCATGGCCAAGGCCTCGGTGGGCATGTTGATGAGGCTGGTGAGTGGGTTCATGATCTTAATGAGAATATCCATGGCACCGCTGGCCCGAAACATACCAATGGCCACAAAGATGGCGACCATAAAAGGAATGATGCGTATGGCAGTGGAAAAGCCCTCTTTGGCTCCGTCGGTGAGGGTTTCGTATACCTTAACGCCGCGCAGGTAGCCAAAGATAAGCAGGCCGGAGATGAGCAGAGGGATGAGCCAGGAGGAAACCACAGTCATGTGGCTGGCTGCAAACAGAGTGGTGGGTGGATTGTTGATCAGCTGATAGGCTATTCCGCCAATAAAGGCGAGGATGACCAGCCAGACAAAGGTGCGGCCAATGGGGCCAGGAGGGCTCAGCTCATGGTCGCTAGCGGCGTCAGCCTCTTGTGTTGTGGGGCTCTGTACAGCTGGGGTGGCTATGGTTTGTGGCGAGCGGTCGGCCATGAGTTTGGCCACGAATATTGCTACACAGGTGGAGCAGAGGGTGGCAATAAGGGATGGAATAAGGATGGCCGCCGGACTGGTGGCCCCAGCAGCAGCACGGACGGTGATAACGCCTAAAGGTAGCAGGGTGACACTGGAGGTGTTGATGGCCAAAAAAAGGCACATGGCATTGGTGGCCGTGCCCTTTTCTGGGGCCAATTTTTCCAATTCCTGCATGGCCTTGATACCCATGGGGGTAGCGGCATTACCTAACCCCAAGGCATTGGCTGCCATATTCATGATCATGGCTGACATGGCTGGGTGGTCAGCAGGTACCTCAGGGAAGAGGCGAATCATCACGGGGCGCACGCCGCGGGCAATGATCTTCATAAGGCCACCTGCCTCTGCCACCTTCATGATGCCTAGCCATAGGGCCATGGGGCCAATGAGACCAATGGCCAGCATGACACCACTCTTGGCCGCATCAAAGGAGGCCTTAGTTACCTCATCCATGCGTCCGGTGTAGGAGGCGGTGACAGTGGCCAAAATCACCATGGAGAGCCAGATGATATTGATAGCGGATGGTTTTTGTTTGGGTTGGGCAGGAGAAGACATTCTCAAGTTGTAGTAAACATTAAGAATGGTGTCAACTTGTTCGCTTTCAGCCTATGGCAATAGGTTGGTAAAACTCAAGGGTTGATGAGTGCGTGCTGGCCATAAAAAAACCGCTGACTTCCTAAGAAAGGAAAGCAGCGGTTTTGTACAGCTAAGCTAAAAAGCCTAAAGGGGGTGGACTTAGCAACCCTCGATAGCTTTTTTCTTGGCAGTCTTAACTTTAACTGCATCACCAGCATGCAGTTTAGATGCTTTTTTGCAATCCATGGTTACGGTGGAACCGTCAACGGATTTTACGGTGCATTTTACGCTGGCAGCTACACTTACAGAAGCAGCAGAAGCGGTGAAGGCCAGAGCCATTGCAATTGCGAGTACTTTTTTCATGTTAATCTCCTTTCAAATGGGGGGGGTTGTTTCCAGCCTGTTAAGGCTTGATTTATTAACACATGTTTAAAACAATCTTATGCTGAGTACCTGAAGTTTTTTTTCTTGTCAACCAGAAAATGAATACCTATTCATATCTTCTTGGGTACAATTTTAAAAATTTAAGGCAGGATTGCTTTGATTTCCCGTTCCAATAGGGCATGGGGGACAAGTCCGGGAAATTTTTTCAAAACTATCCCTTTACTATTAATCAAGAAGCTGGTGGGTAGGCCGGGAATGCCGCCAAAGGCCCTGATTATACTTTTGTCTGCCATAAGGACAGGGTAGTTGATCTCGGCTCGATTAATGAAGCGCACTACATCCATAGAGCGGCGGTCAACAGAGATAGCAATAACGGTGAATTGTTCATCACCATACTCCTCCTGTAGACTCATCAGGGCTGGCACCTCCTGCATACAGGGCATGCACCAGGTGGCGAAAAAAACCACTAGCTTGGCTTTGCCGGCAAATTGGAAACTTGGTATGGGCTTGCCTGTTTTGACATCATCCAGGGTGAATTCTGGCATCCTCGTGGCTGCTGATGCCGTTGTGGTAAGTGTTACTGCAACAAACAGTGCGAGGAAGAAGATCAGGGCATGAGGACTGAATTTGTGCGAAAGTACCATTTTTATTCCTTATTGCGAACGAAGAAGGTTATAGTTCAATGCCTGATAAGTCACTTAGTAGAGAACAAAAGTTCCATCCATATTTCATTAAATTATGAAGAATACTGAAAATTTGCTTGATGCGCTAATAAAAAATGACATAACCAGGCGGAAATGGTTAGTTTTCTTCCTGGTTTCGGCCGGTGTCTTTTTTTCCACCATGGATAGTTCCATGGTAAATATAGGCTTGCCAGCCATTATGGAGGAGTTCCACAGTCCCCTGGCCCATACTGAATGGGTGGTGCTTATTTACTTGCTCACCACCAGCACTACCATGCTATTGTGGGGGCATCTTGCCGACAGGCTCGGGCGAGGACGAGTGTATAGTGCTGGATTTTTTGTGTTTGCCATGGGGTCTTTCGGCTGTTCTCAGTCGCCTACGCTTACTTTGCTCTTAGTGTGTCGTTTTGTGCAGGCCTTTGGTGCGGCCATGGTGATGGCCAATGGTCCAGCCTTGCTGAAAGAGGCCTTCCCTGCCCAGCAGCTGGGGCGCAGTTTGGGTTTTGTTGGTATTGCCACCTCCCTGGGGTTGATGAGTGGGCCTGTCCTGGGTGGTCTGGTTATTGAATACGCCTCGTGGCGCTTAATGTTTCTGGCCCCCCTGCCTCTCTATCTCCTGGTGGCATTGATCAGTTTGTTTTTTCTGCCCCACAGTGCGGAGCAGCATACTCGTTCCTTTGACTGGCTGGGTGCTTTGTGGTGGGCTATTCTACTGGCTTCAATCTCGTATACCCTGTCTCTTGCTGCCGCACCCGAAAGTTCGTTGGTTTTTTTGCTTATTGGTGGCATCGTGGCTCTATTGAGTCTGCTACTTTTTATCCGTCAGGAGAAACAAAGCTGTGGTTCATCAGCCACCTCAATAACCCCAATAATTCCAGCTGATCTCTTTCGGCATCGGGCCTTGGTCATTGCAGTTCTTACTGCCTGCCTCTCTTTTCTCTGCCTCTTTTCTGTGCTTATCTTGACCCCTTTTTATCTGGATCGTGTCTTGGGGCTATCTGGCTCGGCCATTGGCCTGGTTATGTTGGCCATTCCTGCCATTGTACTGCTCATTGCCCCGGTTGCCGGCTGGCTGGCTGATTTTTCCGATACCCGCCTGGTTGCGACTACGGGGTTGGCGCTATGTAGTGTAGGGATGTTTCTTTTTACCCGGCTTTCTGTGGAGAGTTCTCCGTGGGAGGTCGCGCTGCTGCTTGGTTGTTTTGGTCTGGGGCAGGCTCTTTTTCTTTCACCCAACTCTACCTCAGCCCTGCGTCACACCGATAAAAAACATACAGGTGTGGTTTCTGCTTTGCTTGCTACGGCCCGTACCGTGGGTATGCTTTTAGGAATTGCCTTGGCCAGCCTTTGTTTTGCGAAGTTTTTCGCCCATTTCAGCGGCGGTATGGACTTGAAGGATTATACCCCTGACCATGCCCATGCCTTTGTGCACGCCCTGGGCTGGTCATATAGAGGTTTTTTTGCGGTGGGTGTAGTTGCAGTGTTTCTTTCCCTATTACGACCACCGGGGATAAGGACTACAGGTGTCAGGGGGCAGGTGTCAGTGGTCAGCAAGGAAAAACATGTTTTGGGTTCCGATTCCTGAAGCTATATTTTACCGCACCCGCCCTCGTAGAGATTTGACCTGGCCTCGACGGGTTTTGCTGTCCACTCTTTTTTGTTTGGCGCGCCGGCTTGGTTTTGTTTTTTTACGATTCTTAGGACGGACGGTGGCGGCGGTGATGAGTGAGTTCAAACGTTGCAAGGCGTCTTCTTTGTTTCTCTCCAGACTGCGAAAACGTTGGGCCTTGATGATGATGAGGCCAGTCTGGCCCTGGTGCCGATTATGGCTTAAGAGTCGCTGTTTTATAGGGTCAGGCAAGGAAGATGCCTTGATATCAAACTGCAGATGAATGGATGATGCCACCTTGTTGACATGCTGGCCCCCAGGCCCGCCAGCGCGGATAGCCCGGAGCTGCACCTCGCTATCTGCCAGTTTTATGTTTCCAATGGTAATCATTTTTGACTCTTAACTGTTCCTGCTGGGGTTTAATCCCTCGCCTTTCAGGCGAGTAGCATCATGCCTTCGACATTCGATATTTCTAGTTCGATATTCTGCTGTTCGTTGTTTGTGAGTCTTTGCCCCTGCCCCCTGCAGCTAAGCCTGCACATCAACCAAACTCTGTGATTCTCCCTGAGCAACATTGCCTTGTAAAGAATCTTTCATCTCTTGTAATAGGTTCAGTTCTTTGACTTGGCAGCGTATCTGGGCATGCCAGCCTAAGTTCTCCAGGCGGCGGCATAGCCCTGGAAGCAGGCTGGTGACCAAATCAGCTGTTTTCTCACTTGTTAAGGTGATGGTTCCATTCATCATTTTTTCCTTCATGGAAATTTGGAAGGTGAGTGGGCCGAGGATGGTCATTTCCAGAAAGAAAAAGAGCTCTTCCTGGGCAGATTCTTTGGTATCACTTTCTTCTTTATTGGCCTGGCGCCAAAACCATTCACCCCAGCCAGCCTGGCTTGAAAAAAAACAGGGAAGAAAGAGCAAGTCTGATTGGCCACTCACCGCAGGTTCACGGTTGATTACACTGTGGGTTTCCAGCAGGTTGACCAGTTTTTGTAAGGGAACAGGTAATTCTTCTCCTCCTTTGCTGACAGGGCCAGCCTGATCCATACCCATCTCTTGTAAGGAGGTCTTGCCGCCAAGCATGGAGAGGAGGTGGATGATAGCAGGTTTTGGTGTGGCATCAAGGCTGGTTGAGGCCAGAGTGAGCAGAGGTACAAGGTCTGTGGGGAGGGGAACTGAGGGCTGCTGTAATACTGTTGGGCCAGTGGTTGATGATGGCTGGGGGAGAAGTTCGGCCAGGGGTAAGAGCAGGGAGAGCCCTGGTGAGGCAGGTGCAGGGAGCGGTAGGGATGACAGGAGGTTCAGGAGTTTGGGTACCGTCTCGGTCTGCCCGGAGGCCTGAAACAAATGGGCTATTTGTTTATAGAGCGCTGGCAGGGAGACATCTTTAGAGACAGGTACACCAGCCAGTCGAGCAAGATCGAGCAATGCCTCAGGCTTTGTGTTCGCGGACAGTGTTTGATCTCCTGGGGGAAGGGCAGGCCCAGATCTGTTTTCCGCAGTCAAAGGAGCCTTGAAAAAGGAGGTGTCATCGCCAAGAACCTGGCGAGCCAGACTGCCCTCGGTTGCAGGAAGTCTCTGGGCTAGAATGGAGAGCATCTGCACCTGTGGCGATCCCGTCGTAATGCCTTGTTGACCTGCCGTGACTGGGCGTGGGGTCATGAAAAAACTGAGTAATTTATGGAGGGAATCCATGCCTGATTTGTTTTGGAAAAGGCCAATCAGTTTAGTCGCTAGCTCTGGAGCAGGATCTGCGGCACCAAGGCCGGCCATGTTGGCCATGAGTCGTAGGGAGGGTTCCAGGTTGGTTTGGCTTTGGGGGTTCCCTATTCTTGTCTCTGCTGTTTTCGGGCCAGCAGGTGGGGTGGCGCTTTGTTTAGCGCTTAGGGGAGCAAAGAGTAGATTTGGCTCTTTAAGGGCTGCTAACTCGTGGCCTAGGTCTGGCAGGTGGGGAAGAATGCCAGCCAGGTTTTTGAGCAGGGCGGGTATGGCGCCATTCTGTCCAGCGGGAGCCAGGATGGCTTGCTGACTATCAGCCTGTACCTGGAGCCAGATTTTCTGGCCACTCTGTACCGTTGTCTGGGGTAAGGGTACGGTAAAGCGCTCCGTGCCCACTAAGAGTTCAACTAAGCCTTTTTGGGGGCTGGCCACCACTTCGCCTTGCAGAAGTTGGCCAAGCTGGAGAGAAAGTCCGCCAATCTGGACAGCAGCCTGCACAGGCTTGACTGCCACCTGCTTACCTGTCTCAGCAACTGGCACCTCTGTCTGGACAAGGTGGAAGATGTCACTGATTTTCATAAAAAGGCAGGGGGCAGGGGCTGAGACAGGTAAGAGTTTTTCATGTTACTTCCTGTCTGCGGTCTTCTATATTCTGTCTCCTCTCTCCTGCCTCCTGAATGGGGAGTTTGAGCTGGGCCAGCATGCCAGCGTCAGAGCGCTGTAGAGAGAAGGTGCCGTCGTGGTTGGCGATGATTCTTTCCACCATGGCCAGACCCATGCCACTGCCATAGGTCTTGGTGGTAAAAAAGGGTTCTCGGGCCCGGATTATGTTGGCTTTAGACATGCCACGGCCGCTATCAAGGATGTGGATATGAACCCACTTATCTTCTACAAAACCACGTACCGAGAGTTTCCCTTCCTCCTCCATGGCCTCAATACTATTGCGGGTAATATGCAACAACATTTGGCGCATCTGGCGCACATCCATATTGACATATGGCGTTGCCTCATCCAGCTCCAGATTCCAATCAATATTTTGTTTTAACATGGTGGGCTGCATGAGACGTAAGGTTTTGCCCAACAGGGGATAGATTTCTGCCACCTCTTTTTCTGGTTTGGCCCGACTGACAAAATCAAAGAGGTCTCCCAAGGTCTCTTCCAGGCGGCTGGTCTCCTTGATCATGACATCCAGGTATTTGCCATAGACCTGGTTGTCGATTTTTTTTGAGAGGATACGGCTGATGCCGCCAATGGAGGTGATGGGATTGCGCAGAACATGCATCATCTGGGCTGCCATCTGACCTAAGGCCGAATAACGTTCTGCTGCCACCAGCAGATCCTTGTTCTGGTCAAGCTCATGGGTCACCTGTTCCAGTTCGCTGATCTTTTGCTGCATATTACGGTAGAGCTGGCTATGCTCAATGGCCACACTGACTTGGTTGGCAAAGAGTTCCAGCATTGTCACATTATTTGCGTCAATGGGCTGCTTGGTGACATAATGATCGGCAATGATGACCCCTAAAGGACGGCTGGGTGAGAAGAGGGGTACCACCACAAAGCTGTCTTCATCCAGCAGATCAATGATTTCCTGGGGCACAGGAATATCACATACACCTTTTTTGACCACGAAGCTGCGCCGTTGTTCAGCGCAGCGGATAAAAATATTTTCCTTATCTGCGGTGGGGAAGGTGAGGCGTTTAACAATATCTTTTATGCTGTTTTCCGAGTCACCACAGCTACATTCCTCCATATTGCCCAGTAATGCACTAAAATTAAGTTCCTTTTCCTTGATATCAGCCCAGATGGCCGCCGCCTGTTCTCGGCAGTCTGGGCCGATGGCCAATTGACCTTGCAGGATGTGCTGATCTTCATCAAGGAGGGCTAGAAAGGCACGGTTGAAACGTAAGCCTTCATTAGCAGTGATACCCACCAGGATGGCATGTAAGAGCCGATCAAGTTCGGTGGTGTCGAGGTAGATACTGTTTATTTTTAAGGAAAGCTGGTGGAGGAGTTTGAAGCGGAAATTGGCCTGCTCAAGATCCTGTTGATACTGGCGGTTATCAAAGACAAGGCGTCTTTTTTCCAGCACCTTTTTGATGACGATGAAGATCTCGTTGAACTTTACAGGTTTGGCAAGATAATCATCGGCTCCTTTTCTGATACAATCAATGGCCACATGGATATCAGCAATACCTGAGAGCATGATGATAGCAGTATCAGCATGATGGTGGATCAGGTTGGGGATCAGGGTGACGCCATCAGCATCCGGCAGACCGATATCCAGCAGCACCAAGGCAACATTGCGCTTCTTGAGTATTTCCCTCATCTCCTTGGCCGTGGCCGCAACTGCCGTAGTAAAGCCGCTTTCCTCCAGGTATTCAGCCAGGGGCTCGCTGATATCTGGATCATCATCCACAATGAGAATTATCTCCTCAGCGTTAAGGAGTTCCTCAAAGGCAATTTCCTGGCGAAAGCCGGTGGCGGGTTGCATCATCATGGTCTGGACGGAGCAAGGTAAAAGTAATGGTTACCGTTTTATAGTGCGCTGCTTTGGGAAGGAAGTCAAGGGATAGGTACATAAGTGATTAGGCTGAAGGTTGTAGTACCTTCAGCCTAACCCCGAGCCACTGAAAATTTTTATAAGGCACTAATCACCTAAACAGCTTACCCAGCCATATGGATCTTCCTTATAGCCATACTGAATGGCCTGCAGGTCATCAAAGAGTTGTTGGGAGAGGGGCCCGGTGTTGCAATGGTTGATGCAACACTCTCTGTCTTTATGGAACAGAGAGCCCACCGGTGAAATACTTGCTGCGGTCCCTGTGCCAAACACCTCTTGCAGGCGGCCTTCATCATTGGCCTGGAATACCTCATCAATTGTGATAGCCCTTTCGGTGACTGTACGACCCTGGTCTCGGCATAACTGTATAACTGATTCACGGGTGATGCCGGGCAGTATGGATCCATTCAGGGGCGGGGTAATTATTTCATCATCAATGACAAAGAAGATGTTCATAGTGCCAACCTCTTCAACCGATTGGCGATCACAGGCATCAAGCCAAAGAACCTGGGTAAAGCCCTGGCTCTGGGCCTCCACCGCAGCCATGATCGAGGCGGCATAATTACCAGCAGTTTTGGCCTCGCCCACTCCACCCCGTACTGCCCGGACATACTTATCCGTCACAAAGATTTTTACCGGGTTGAACCCTTCAGGATAATAGGCACCAACCGGGCTGAGGATGGTGAAAAAGAGATATTCCTTGGCGGGACGGACCCCTAGCCCAGCCTCGCAGGCCACCATGGTGGGCCGGATGTAGAGAGTGGCGCCGGGAGCAGAAGGAACCCAGTCTCGGTCAATTCCCAACAAGGTACTAATTCCCTTGTAGACCAGCTCAATATCAAGCTCTGGCATACACATGCGCTGGGCCGAGCGGTTTAAACGGGCCAGGTTTTCCTTGGGGCGGAACAGGTATGTTTTATTGTCCTTGCCACGGTAGGCCTTGAGTCCCTCAAAGATGGCCTGGCCGTAATGGAGGACCATAGCGGCTGGGTCAAGGGAGAATTCGCCATATTTGCTAATGGCAGGCGAATGCCATTTACCATCATTATAGCGCATAACGAACATGTGGTCAGAGAAGTAGGCACCGAAACCAAGGGCGTTTTCGTCAGGTTTTTGTTTAAGTTCTGCAGGCAAGGCCTGGGTGATCGAGATTTCCATAATTTAGCAGTCTTCTGTCTGGTTTGAGGGAGGGGGGGGTAACTCCTAGGAAAGCAAAAAAATATAGCGGATTATCTGCATCTCGTAAACTGTAAAGCGTTACCTTTAGGCACGATATCTGTTATAATAATTTTTTTCTTTACTTAGAGTACTTATCCTCCCCCTTGTGTGCCCATGCCATCACGACGACCAAACAGCCTGGTGCTGACTTATTTTATATTTCTTTTTTTTCTTTCCATCCTGCTGATGCTGCGGCTGCTGTGGCCCTTTGCATCCTTGCTTATTCTCTCCTACTTGCTCACCTCTCTGTCTCAACCAGTCTATCAATACCTGTCCCGTCATCTTGCGAAGAATTTTGCCTCGTTGGTGACCTGTAGCCTGATTGTTGTTTTAGTCTTTGTGCCGCTTATTTTCTTTGTCGCTGCCCTTTCCTCTGAGGCGTATCAACTTTTTCAGGCCACCCGAGGCACAAATATCGCCGAGACAGTTACCGTCTATATTGAACATAATCCTGTCTTTATCCGTCTTGAGGATTTACTGGCTGGCTATGGTATTGTCCTGAAGCTGGAGGAGTTTACCAGTACCCTGTCTAATTTCAGTACCGATATTGCCAAGTTTATCTATACCCAGGCCTCGCTCTGGGCTGGGAGTATTATTACCTTTATCCTGCAATTTATGATGATGATCCTCATTATCTTTTTTCTGCTCATTGAGCAGGATAAGCTGGTCAATTTTCTCCTCCATCTCTCCCCATTGCCCAATAATCATGACCGTCTGCTTATTCGTAAATTTGAGAAGATTGCTGGTGCTATTTTAGTGGGCAATGGTATCTGTGGGGTTATCCAAGGTGTGCTGGGCGGCTTGGCCTTTGCTGCCCTTGGTCTTGGTTCACCGTTACTCTGGGGCTGTATCATGGGGATACTTGCCTTTTTACCTATTGTTGGTATTGGTGCTATTTTGGGGCCCGCCGCAGTGTTACTCATCATCCAGGGGCAGATTATTCAGGGTGTGGGCTTGGCAATCTTTTATATCCTTCTCTCCATGATTATCGAGTATCTGCTCAAACCAAAATTGGTGGGCAACCAGGTACAGATGCATACCATCCTTGTTTTTCTCTCCATCCTGGGTGGCCTTAATGTCTTTGGTATTCTCGGCATTATTTACGGCCCCCTCATCATCACCGGGTTCCTTACCCTGTCAGGCATCTATGTTGAGAATTATGAACAGTTTGTTACCTACGACGATGTAGATACGTAGTGGCACATAGCATTATTTCACAATGGTTCATCGGTCAGTGACCGCTAGGTGGAGCGGTGTCTTTTGTATCTACTTGATATCTTTACTCAATAATAATGGTATCACCTGCTATGAGCATGGTGCTGATTAATGATGCATCACCTTGTGCCAAGGCCTCATAGTTAAAGGTGATGATGGCCTGTCTGTCATCAATCTGGCGAATGATTTTGATGGCGTCACGTCGGGCCCACTCCTGAAAACCTCCTGCTCTGGCCAGGGATTGCAGAATGGAGATGGGGCGGGTGATGACATATTCTCCAGGTTGGGCCACCTTTCCCACCATGTAGTAATGACGACTGTTGCATTCCTGTAAGGTGATGGTAACCATGGGGTCGTTGACCAGCTCTGCCAGGCGTTGCTGGATGAGAACCTGGATCAAGGTAATTGGTTGCTGGGCCGCGTGAATATCGCCAATAAGGGGCAGGGTAATAAAGCCATCCTGGCGCACAGTAACCTGGCGCGAAAAGTCTGCCTCCCCCCACACCTGAATGTCCAGCACATCTCCTGCCCCAACATGATAGATTGTTTCCTCCGAGACGAGCAAATGGGGAGCTATGCTCTCTTGGTTGGTAGATTGTTTCGTTGGGGCTGGCTGAGCAAGCAGGGTAGCAATACTGTAGCCTTTTTCTTGGATGGGGGTAGTCGCATGACCAGAGGCATAGACTGGTTGGGCAAAGAGGGCAGCAACACTGTATTCATCATGGCCTTCATCAAAGATTTGAGAAGGCCTGATTTGGTGTTTATTGCCAATGGTAGAGTCGTTGACAAGCTCCAGTAGTGAAGGCTCGCTATAGGAAAACCTGTCGGTTGCTAGGCAGGGAGAGGTGATAGATGATAGGCTGAAGAAAAGGGCTAGAAAAAGAGTAATGGTGGGCATGGACTATATTCTCGTGATTGGGGTGACGGTCAGTAAGGAAAGTAAATAATCTTGAGAATATCAAAAAGAGCAGGGAAAAGTGAAGGGAAAAATATTTACTGTAAGTAGTCAGAATAACCTTGATGGTCGATCTTCAACTGTTATCCTGACCCCTCAGCCCGGCTGTGTCTTCAGGGTAGAAGCCAGCTGTACTGTTTCTTGGCCGATACTTCCCAAGGGGACTAATTTCTCAGCGCCACCACGAAGCCAGGCCTCTTTGGGCATGCCAAAGACTACAGAGGATTGCTCATCCTGGGCCAGGGTACGGGCTCCAGCCTGGTGCATGGCCAGCATGGCATCTGCTCCATCCTTGCCCATACCGGTGAGCATTACGCCCACCCCGTTTTTTCCTACAGCCTGGGCCATGGATTGCATCATGACCTCCACTGAGGGGCAGTGGCCACAGACGTTTTCCCCTGGGGCACAACGGGCAATATAGGTGCCTCCAGAGCGTTGCACCTGCAGGTGTTTTCCTCCCTCAGCAATAAGGACAAGACCGGGCCGAATGCGGTCGCCATCCTTGGCCTCTTTGACCTCCATGGCACAGAGAGTATTAAGGCGTTCAGCAAATTTTTTAGTAAAACCTTGGGGCATATGTTGGACAACCACCACACCGGGCATGGTGGCCGGAAAGCAGGTGATTACTTGGCGAATGGCTTCAGTGCCGCCAGTGGAGGCACCAATGGCAATAACCTTGTCGGTGGACATGGCCAGGGCCTGATTACCCAGGCGTTGTTGCTGGGAAGGCAGTAAGGTGGCCCGTTTATGTTTCCAGTGACTGACATTGGCAGTGGCGGCGATTTTTACCTTAGTGCGCAGCTCCATCATCATATCTTTAAGGCCATGGGCCAGGCCACTGGCTGGTTTGCAGACAAAGTCCACCGCCCCAGCCTCCAAGGCATCCAT
>JAOZSN010000118.1:4013-9568 GCA_029939635.1 Deltaproteobacteria bacterium | reverse complement strand
TTTCTAGGATGTTCTTGTCTTGTTACTCCCCTTGCTTGATCTTGGCAGCCAACGGCTTAAATTGGAGGTGATAGAGCATCTCCAGGTAGCGGTTTGTTTCCTGTCGATCCAAGTTGGTGGCGTATTTCCAGAAGCCGTATATACAGGTCAGCGACATGAGCCGCTTGGCATAGAGTTGCCAGGTGTAATGGCTTTTTACTCGGTCGATACCACCCTGTGACATCTTATACCAGTATTCTGGATCAACCTGGCAGCGTTCAAAGAAATCAACGATTATGTCAGCGGCAATGGCCCCTTGATTTGGGTTGATGTGAAAACCGGAAACGCCATTTTCAATAATCTCTAAAGGGCCACCGTAGCGGGTGGCAAAGGTGGGCAGGCCAGAGGCCATGGCCTCGATGACTGTCAGACCAAAGGCCTCGAAAAAGGCTGGTTGGACAAAGGCTGATCGCAGATCTGCTAGGTAGCGATACAACTCTCCGGTGAGGTTTTTCTCCAGGCGCATGCCTAACCAGCGTACTTGGCTATCCAGGCCATGTTCACTGAAGAGACGGTGCATGGTTTCTATTTGATCACGTTCTTCGCTGTCTGATGAGTTTTCAACATCCACGGTGCCGCAGATGAGTAGTAGGTTAGTCATCTCCCGTAATTTGGGATTTTCGGCATACCATTGCAGCAGGCCAGTGAGGTTTTTTATGTGATCCAGGCGGGCCATGGAAAAGACGAGGGGTTTATTCTTGTCCTGCAAGACACCACGGCATTCAGCTCGTTCTCCACCAAAGACGAGATCCTGCAACTCGTCATGGAGGCCATGGAGGCGACGATCAGTATCTGAGTAGGGGAAATAGACATTGGCATCCGCACCAGGTGAGACGATGTTGAATTTAGGGTCAAAGACATTGATGCCGCTTATCACCCGTTGCAGTTCGGGCATGGTGAATGATGAATAACTCTCATATTGGCCCACCATATTGGCACTGCCGGCAATCTCCTGATAGGTGGAGGTGATGATGAAATCTGCCCCATTCATGGCAATGAGATCAGCGGTAAATTGGCAGGAAAAATGGTATTGCTCCTCCATGTCTTGCCAATAGAGGGCAGAGTAGAGATATTTTGTTTTCTCAAGGGCATGGGCAATGGTGCATTGGGTAACACCTAGGCGTTGGGCCAGCAAGGTGGCTACTAGGTTGCCATCGGAGTAATTGCCAATGATGAGATCAGGGCGGCGTCCTAATTCAGCCATGACCTCTGTCTCCACTTCCATGGAGAATTCTTCCAGATAAGGCCATACCTCAAAGCGGGAGATCCAGTGCGGGATGATAGTGCCGTCGTCGCTACGAAAGGGAATACGAATGATATGGACATTATCGGTGTCCGTTACCTTCTCCTTGGCCTGGTCGCAAGTGGTGTCACCTGCCTCGGGGATGAGACGGGTGACAATGAGGATTTTTGGTTCAATATCCAGGCCTTGATCATAAATCCGTTGGCGCATTTCATGCTCTAAGGCTCGCACCTGATCAAGGATATAGACTACCTGTCCACCGGTATCTGGCAGACCCAAAACATTGTCCTGGCCGAAAAAACCGTGGGGTGAAAGGACAACTATATTGAAGATCATCGGTATCTGGCTGAAAAATTGTTCTAATGTGCCATGATCAGGGGCCTCAAGAATATCGGCTAGAAGGCTGAAGTTGTCGGTGATGCGATCAACATGACGACCCCAGCCTGCCTCAAAGCCCATGACTTGCAGGGAATCGCTTACCTGATGCCAGGTAGTTTCGTTCGGTTGTTCCGCTAAATATTCCATACCACTGCGCAGGGCATTTTGCAGGCCTGCCACTGAGGTAATAGAGTCATTAATCATAAATGGGGTGCCTTGGTAGGCATGAACTTTGAGAAAGGAGAGGATCAGCTCCTCGCCCCTGGACAAATCATTGGCCAGGCGGCTGGACAAGCGGCGGTTTAAAAACTCCACCCCATGGCCGATGGATCTGGTCTGGGTCATTTTGGGGAAATGGCGTTCAAAGGGGGTAAGGTCAAGTTCGAGGATACGGTCATGTTTGCCCGTGATAAGCCCTTCCTTGAAACGTAAAAACTCCTCCACCGATATTTCTTCAAAGACCATGGATTCCAAATGATACCTTAGGTAATGCCATTGGGCTACCCGGGGGCGGATGTGCAGGTAAAGCCAGGGGGAAGAGATGGCTGCCTCCTGGGTTTTGTCCAGCATCTGGGCCAGGGGGGATTGCAGTAATCTGTCTTCTTCATTTTCAGTGCAGAAGAGTTTAAATTCGTCCCAGAGGTCAGTTCGCAAATGCAAAATACGACCACTCTCTTGATAGCGGCGAAAGAGGCTGTAAACCGCATCGCGATTTTCCTGGATGAAACTCATGAGATGGTCAAGGCGCATGGGTGTTTTCATAGATTGTCTTTTGGGCTGAGGTTTTCTATAATGGTGCTAATTATTCTAGCAAATCATACGTGCTAAAGGTAGGGGATTATGACAGAAAAATTAATTGTCTCGGTGGGTGAGGTGGTGTGGGATCAATTTCCGGACGGTGCAGTGTTAGGCGGGGCGCCGCTCAATGTTGCCTATCATCTCCAGGCGCGTGGATTACCGGTGCTGGGCGTCAGCCGTATTGGCAGAGATGACCTGGGTGCACAGACCATGGCGCGCATAGGGGAACTCGGTCTGCGTATCGACGGTCTGCAACAGGATGACAGCCAACCAACTGGTCAGGTTCTGGTCACTGTTGATGAGCATAATGAACCCCATTTTGATATTGCCCAGCCAGCGGCCTGGGATTTTATTGAGCATGAGGCGTTACTCAAGGTTGTGGCACAGCGTCCTTTTCATCTGGTATTCGGTACCCTTGGTCAACGTCATGGCGTGAGCCGTGCTACCATTCAGGCCTTATGGTCCCAAGCGCAATCAAGTTTTTACGATGTTAATCTGCGGCCACCCTTTACCACTGAGGAGTTGGTGGAAGCATCTCTGCTGGTGGCAGATGTGGTGAAGGTTAATGAGGATGAGTTGCAGCAGGTGAACCAATGGTTTGTGGGGCAGCAGGGCGGTGATGTGGACAAGGCTAGGGCATTGCTGACAGCATTTAATATCTCTTTGCTGGCTGTAACCCGTGGTGGTGATGGGGCAATGCTGGTAACAAAGGATGAGGTGGCGGAGCATCCAGGCTTTACTGTACAGGTGGCTGATACGGTGGGCAGCGGGGATGCCTTTTTTTCCAAGGTGATAGATGGCTTTTTAAAGGGAGAAAAGCTGGACGGTATTGTTGAAGATGCCAATCGCATCGGCTCCTATGTGGCTTCAAAGGCTGGTGCTACACCGGAGTATGGAGAATAGCAGCGAATGTGGTTCTTAAGTGAAGTTATTCACCGCAAGATAGTTTTGCGCCTTAACAAGTTGTGGCCTTGTATATGTTAGACACTTGAAAGTAACACTATCGAACCTACCGCAAAGGCTGTAGTAACTATTTTTTTAAATCCATCCTTTCAGTTCCCATTAGAACAGAAAGGAGTAGAGCAATAATGAAACTCATATTTGCAATTGGCACTACAACACTAGCTTGCGCAACTTTAAGACCAAGAATTAGAAAGTTCACAATGCAAAATACAAGAACACTAGACACTAAGGAATAAAGAGCCTTTTTTTGTTACAACAAAGCGTTTTTCGATACATTTCGCGTAGAATGCCCCGCCACCAATCCAGCAGAAGGCCGTCAATAAGATGATTGCGTTCTTATCTGCTGACGCAAGTAGACCAATTTGGGTTACAACACCGTACGCTGCACGAAGTAATGATGCAAATACTACTAAACTCCAGGCTAAATATTCATTATGTCTTTTTCCTCCAAGCCTAGCGTTAGCGAATATCTCAGCGCCCTTAAGTCCTCTTCCCGTTTTGGCCCCCAGGTGGCCCACCATGAGTTTTTGGCTGGTCAGCAGGCCAGTTATGGCGAGTTGTACAAGCCGTTACCTGCGGCCTTAGCTGATGTGGTGGCCCGTGAGGCTCCTGAGCTTTACTCTCACCAGAGTAAGGCTATTGATGCTATCCGTGCAGGAGAGGATGTCATTGTGGCCACGGCCACGGCAAGTGGTAAGAGTCTTATCTATAATACCCCGGTTATTGAGTCATTCCTGGCTGATGAAGGAGGGCATGCCCTTTATCTCTTTCCCCTCAAGGCCCTGGCCCGTGATCAGCTGCGTCGCCTCCATGAACTGGCAGATGCTTTGCCAGGGAATGCGCAGTTTTCAGCGGCAGTCTGTGATGGTGACACCAATAGCTATCAGCGTCGTAAGCTGCGCGAAAATCCCACCAATATCATCATTACCAACCCTGATATGCTTCATCTTTCCTTTCTGGCCTACCATGAAAAATGGTCTCGTTTCTGGCATGGCCTTCGTTATGTAGTTATTGATGAGGTGCACTCTTATCGTGGTGTCTTTGGTTCTCATATGGCCTGGGTGCTGCGCCGTCTGCAGCGCATCTGCGCCTTGTATGGCAGCTCGCCGCAATTTCTTCTTTTTTCTGCAACCATTGGCAACCCACAAGAGTTGGCCAGAAATCTTCTTGGTCGGCCTGCCCGGGCTATCACCACAAGTGGTGCCCCTACTGCCAGTCGTCATTTTGTTCTCTTTGACCCATGGGATGGGGCGGCCTGGGCAGCCAGTCAGATGTTGGAAGCAGCCTTAAAGCGGGGGTTGCGATCCATTGTTTATAGCCAGTCTCGCAAAATGGCTGAGTTAGTGGCTCTGTGGACCCAAGAACGGCTAGGGGATTTGCAGGATAAATTGGTGGCCTATCGGGCTGGTTTCTTGCCTGAAGAGAGGCGGCAGATTGAGGCCCAGCTGGCCAGTGGTGAGTTGCTGGGGGTGGTTTCTACCTCAGCCCTGGAGTTGGGTATTGATATTGGTTCTTTAGATATCTGTATTTTACTGGGCTATCCTGGTTCCATGATGGCCACCTGGCAGCGTGGTGGTCGAGTGGGGCGCCGTCAGCAGGAGAGCTTGGTGATTATGGTGGCCCAGGAGGATGCCCTGGACCAATATTTCCTCCGTAATCCAGCTGATTTTTTTAATCGTCAGGTGGAGTCGGCTGTCTTAAATCCCGATAATCTTGAGATAGTCAAAAAACATCTGCTCTGCGCGGCAGCTGAGTCTCCCTTGAGTCTGGAAGAGGCAGAGGAAGGTGCTGCTGTCGCAAACGCAGTGCAGGAATTGGTGTCAAGCGGACAATTATTGCAAAACAGGCAAGGCACATTTTTTTTCAGTCTGCGCAAGAAGCCCCAGCGTCAGGTGGAACTTCGTGGTAGTGGTGGCAGCTTTACCATCTGTAAACTTGGCTCTGAATCCTCCATCGGTGAGATTGATGGAGGCCGCTGCTTTAAGGAGTGTCATCCTGGTGCCCTCTATCTGCATCAGGGCGAAACATGGGAGGTTGTTGATCTTGATTTAGGGGATAAGCAGATTAGGGTGCAGCCCAAGAAGGCCAATTATTTTACCAGGCCACTTGCCACAAAAGATACCGAGATTCTTGC
>JAOZSN010000118.1:0-4003 GCA_029939635.1 Deltaproteobacteria bacterium | reverse complement strand
GCTTGCTACCAGCCGACAGCTTGAGGTGCGTACCATTAAGGCCAGCCTGGGGCGGCTTAAGGTTACTGATCTGGTCACTGGTTTTCAGCGCAAGTTGATTCGTAGCCAAAAGACCATTGCAAATGAATCTCTTGATCTGCCACCCCATATTTTTGAGACTGAAGGGTTGTGGTTTGAGATTCCAGCCCAAATAGAACAGCGGTTGCAGGCCAGCCAGTCCCATTTTATGGGTGGTATTCATGCCGTGGAACATGCGGTTATCGGCGTGTTGCCTCTGTTGGTTCTTTGTGATCGTAATGATATTGGTGGTATCTCTTTTCCCTTTCATCCCCAGATTAATAGTTCGGCCATTTTTATTTATGATGGTTATCCTGGCGGCGTTGGTTTGTGTGCTGCAGCCTTTCTTCGTATGGAGGAGTTGTTGCAGCGTGCCCTGGCTACTATCACCTCCTGTCCCTGTGAAACAGGCTGTCCCTCCTGTGTTCATTCTCCTAAATGTGGTTCAGGTAATCGTCCAATTGATAAGGAGGCGGCACGGCTGGTGCTTAGTGCGTTGTTGGCTGGAGATCAGCCCCTTGTGGAGATCAGTGTGGCTGATGATGATGGGGAACGCTTAGATGATGAGGAGGATGTGCAGGGCTTTCAGCTCCCTAAGCGCTGGGCTGTCTTTGATGTGGAGACCCAGCGCTCAGCCGCCGAGGTTGGAGGCTGGCATCGGGCTGAGCGCATGGGGATCTCGGTGGCCGTGGTCTATGATGGGGCGGCAGATGAGTTTTTGGTCTTTCGTGAAGGGGAAATTCCAAAGCTGCTTCATTACCTTGCTGGGCTGGATCTTATTGTTGGCTTTAATAATAAACGATTTGATAACAAGGTGTTGTCGGGATATAGTAGTCACAGTCTCCATGATGTTCCCACTGTTGATTTACTGCAAGAGGTCAAGGCACGTCTAGGCTATCGTCTCAGTTTGGATCGCTTAGCCACCGAAACCTTGGGGAGTGCCAAGAGTGGTGATGGTTTGTTGGCCCTTAAGTGGTACAAAGAGGGGCGTATAGACAAAATTATCAGCTATTGCCGACAGGATGTGGAAATGACCCGCGACCTTTTTTTATTTGCTTTGGAAAATAAATACCTGCTCTTTCGGAATAAAGCAGGCCAAGCCGTGCGTTGTCCACTGGATTTCGCCAAGGGGATTGGTACGGCATGAATATGAGTGGTCAGCTTGCGGGACTAGATTTACAGGAGGCCATGGGCCGTGTCGGGGTGCCCTTTGAGGTTTTTTTGCCCATTGTTATGCGTTTTGCTGAACTTAACAGGGATATTTATAGCCGTCTGCTGGTGATGCTGCAGGCTGGAGATCTGTCAAAGCTGCGGCAGATGGTTCATGCCCTCAAGGCTGCCAGTGGTGGAATCGGGGCCTATGATTTACAAGATATATGTCTTGATGTTGAGATGGCTGCCCATCAGGGTGCAGATCATGATGAGATTAAGGATCTTCTCTCGTTGCTCAAGGTTGAGCTTGATAAAGTTGTAACCTCCATTGATTCGTTGGAATAGGCTGTTCAGCCTCTATTTTTCGTATACACTGTAAACAGCAGAGGTTCCTCTGCCTCCAGCATTTCGCTGGAAACCTCATTGAAGTCAGCAGATAATTCTGGAAACACAATATCTCCCTCTACGCTGCGTTGTAGTTGGGTGAGATAGATGGTGTCGGCTATTGCCATGCTGATTCTGAAAATTTCACCGCCACCGATGATGAAAATTTTGTTATGGCTCTTGGCTGCTTGCTCTAGAGCTATTTCCAGGTTTGGTACCGTTTGATACCCAGCAATGGCCAGATCTGGTTGGCGACTGATAATAATATTGAGTCGGCCTGGTAATGGTCTGCCAATGGACTCGTAGGTCTTGCGCCCCATGATCA
This sequence comes from Deltaproteobacteria bacterium, assembly GCA_029939635.1. GTDB lineage: Bacteria > Desulfobacterota > Desulfobulbia > Desulfobulbales > SURF-16 > JAOZSN01. Next base: position 2,085 of record JAOZSN010000118.1, on the reverse strand, counting down.
GGGCATGACCCATGGTCAGCTCTTTGAAGTGGAGCAGATCGGCTGGGATATGCCAGGGGATTGTATTGTTGTGGCCAATGACCCGGTTGGCAGCCATGGCGACGATGATGATTACTTCCTGTTTTTTAGCCACGAGTTACACAAAAAAAGATGAAGAGAGCGGGGCTTGACTCAATGACAAATACCCTAGCAGAAAAAATTGTGCCCATGGGTGTTCTGCGCAGCAAACAAATTAGTCCATTGGGAGTTGCAGCGAGTCATTACCCTGGGGCTGGAAGGTAGAGCTGGTTGGTGCTTTCTTTTTGCCTTCGACCACGGCATGGAGTCTTTGGGCCATGGTCTGTAATTCATTGGACATGGAACTTAATTCCTCTGAGGCCGCAGCAGACTCCTCTGCATTGGCAGCGGTGTGTTGGATCAGCTCGCTCATTTCCTGCATGGTTGTCACCAATTGAGCTACCCCTTGTTCTTGCTGGTTGGATGAGGAGGATATCTTCGCCATTAACTCCACCGTCTTATTCACCTGGGCACCCACCGTGGAGAAATTATTGGCTGCATTGGCCACTAATTCTGCCCCTCCTTCACTCTGTTCAACAGCCCGATCAATAAGGGTTGACGTATCTTTGGCTGCCTCGGCAGCGCGTAGCGCCAGATTGCGTACCTCATCTGCTACCACCGCAAAACCTGCCCCTGCTTCACCGGCCCGGGCTGCCTCTACAGCAGCATTTAAGGCCAGCAGGTTGGTTTGGAAGGCAATTTCGTCAATGGTCTTGACGATTTTTTTGGTCTCTTGACTGGTTTCAACAATGGACTGGATAGAGTTTGTCACATTTTTCATTGATCTATCGGTTGTGGCAACAGTATTGGCCGTGTCCTGCATGATTTGGTCGGCTTCACTGGCATTCGCAGAGTTTTCCGCTGTTTGGGTCGCCAGGGTGTCTAAGGTTGTACTGGCCCCATCAATGCCATCTGCCTCCTGGCTGGCAGCCACGGCCAGCACCTGACCTGCATTGGCCACCTGCTTGGAGGCGCCATTTATTTCCAGAGCAGCCTGGGACAGGTTGGTGCCAAGTACGGAGATTGGGTGAGCCATGGAGCGCGCAAAGAGCCAGCCCACAGCAGCCAGACCAACAGCCAGGAGAATAACAATAAGGGCTATTTTGCCAAATATAGTATTGACCTGCTGATTGACATCATCAACATAGACTCCGGAGCCAACGATCCAGCCCCAGTCAGACTGCAGCTTGACGAAAGATATTTTGGGCACAGGTTGATCCAGACCAGGTTTGCTCCAGTGATAGGAAACAAAGCCGCTGCCACTCTTGCTGCATACCTCCACCATGGCGACAAATAGCTTTTTGCCGTTGGGGTCTGCTACCCCTGAGAGATCCTTGTTGTTCAGCTTGGGTTTAATCGGGTGTGTGACCATGTAAGGTCGGGTGTCATTAACCCAAAAATAGTTTTTCTTATCATAGCGCAGGTTGTTAATGACCTCTATTGCCTTTGATTGCGCCTCCTCTTTGCTCATTTTTCCATCTTTGGCTAGCTGGGCATGGTGATCAATGACACTCCACGCTACCTCCACCAGATGCTGAGTTTTCAGTGTTTTGGCATCGTAGATAATAGTTTTAAATTTGGGGTACAGGGAGCCGAGCAGGCAGGTGAAGAGGATAATGATGGTTAGGCCAAACAGGTTGATTTTACTTGCCAGTTTCTGACGCTGGTAAACGTTTGCCATATTTGCTACTCCTATAAAGTATGTAGTAGGTGACTATACCTTATAAGAATAGGGGGAGAAAGATTCATTTGTCAAGAAATGTCTTTTCATGGGTTACCACAGAACTTCAGCCTACTCAACCGTCATTGTCATGAGAAAGACAACACCCCTATAATACGGCAGGTTTCCTTTTGAACCAGCCTAGCCAGATGCCGCTGAGCATCCAGGAGTAAAACCAGGTACCGAAAATGATGAGGATGAAGGCCTTGACAATATCCATGCTGCTGCCATCTAAGGAAAAGGCGGGCACAAAGCCAAAGAGGAAGGGGCCAAGGTAGAGGAATTTGGCAAATTTAAAGGAGGTAAAC
>JAOZSN010000117.1 GCA_029939635.1 Deltaproteobacteria bacterium | reverse complement strand
GCCCATCACCTCGGTGCCCAGAACCCCGGAGTTTGTCAAAGGGGTTATCAATCTACGTGGTCGTGTTATCCCGGTGCTTGAGCTCCGCATCAAGTTTGGCATGGCAACCCAGGAGTATGATGATCGCACCTGTATTATTGTTGTTGAGGTTGCTGGGACCTCCGGTACCATCCAGGTGGGTATGTTGGTGGATTCGGTCTCCGAAGTTCTCAATATTGTTGAAGCAGAAATTGAAGAGGCCCCCTCTTTTGGTGTCACCGGAGTGGATACCGAGTGTATCTTGGGAATGGGCAAGATCAAGGGCGAGGTGAAGATCTTGCTCGATATTGATAAGGTTGTTGGCAAGGGGCTGCTTGATACCATTGCGGAAATGTAATTGTGTTTTCGGTTCTCCGTCTACCTTTATGTTCTGTGGTTTTGTCTGTTGATAGATTGTGTGCAGGCTGATTTTGGTAGACGATAGCTATCGTACTTATTCAGTAGGCTAGCACCGATCTTCCGGTGGTAGCCTACTGAATAGTTTATTCTCTCCTGATTTCTTCCAGGTAAATATGGTTCTTGTCCCTACTCAGCTCAGTAATGACCTCTTTGAAAAGTTCAGCTCTCTGGTCTATGCCAATACTGGTATTTTTCTGAAACCGGAAAAAAGGGAGCTGCTGAATGCCCGACTAGGTAAGCGTTTACGCAAATGTCAGATTGCTTCCTTTGCTGAATATTATGATTACGTTCAGAATGATAGCAGTGGCAAGGAGTTAATTCAGCTCATTGATAGTGTTTCCACTAACTTCACCAGTTTTTTCCGAGAAAATACCCATTTTGAGTACTTAGCGAACACCATTCTGCCAGAGTTTGTGGGCCAGGGGGGTGGTGAATGTAAGGTATGGTCTGCTGCTTGTTCCTCAGGGGAGGAACCCTACACCCTGGGGATCATTCTTAATGAATTTAAGGCCGGTCATGCCGGGTTTCGCTTTTCTATCTCTGCCACCGATATATCCACCAAGGTTTTGGCTCAGGCCCAACAGGGGGTATACGGCATGGATCGTATGCAGACCGTTCCCTCTGAGCTCCTCCGCCGTTATTTTCGTAAGGGGAAAGGAAAGGGGCAGGGGTATGTCAAGGTGAAGCCTGAATTGCAAAAGGGCCTGAGTTTCAAGCGTTTTAATCTGATGGATCAGTTTCCCTGGCAGGGTGAATTGGATGTCATATTTTGTCGCAATGTGATGATTTATTTTAATAGAGAGACGCAAAGTCAGCTGGTAGAAAAGTTTTATCGTTGTTTGAAACCAGGGGGATATTTATTGATCGGTCACTCTGAGAGTTTGACCAGCATTAATACTAAGTTTAAGCAGGTCGCCACTACGACCTATAAAAAATAGAATTTAAGGAGATGGGAGACTGCATTTCTATCTCTAGGTATATTTAATGACTGCCCAGCGACAGATTGTCGGTATCTCAGATATGAAGGTGAGCAATGATCCGGCAGAGACCCTGATTACTTTCTCCCTTGGCTCCTGTATTGGCTTGGTTATTTGGGACACCAAGGTGCATGTGGCAGGTTTACTGCACTATATGCTGCCCGATGCCAATCTTGACAAGGCGCGAGCCAAGACAAGTCCGTACATGTTTGGTAGCACTGGTATTCCCCTGCTGTTTCGCCAGGCTTACAGTCTTGGGGCTGTGAAAGATCGTCTTAAGGTGTATGTCGTTGGGGGCTCTCAGCTGATGGATGCTGGTGGAATTTTTAATATTGGCCAGCGTAATTATGACATGGTGCAGCGACTCTTTAAGAAAAATGCTATCAGGCCAGACAAGGTAGATATTGGTGGTTCGGTGAATCGCACCATTTCTATTCATGCTGGTACTGGCCAAACCATACTAAAGGTATCTGGTAAAGAGGTGATAGAGCTGTGAGCCGACTTGATGAGATATTGTTATTGGTTGAGCATATGCCCCCTTTTCCTAAGGTGGCCCAGCAAGTTATGAAGTTGCTGGCTGATCCTAATACCACGGCAAGTCAGCTTGCTGAGGTGATTCAGTATGATCAGGCCATCACCGTTAATGTTTTGAAAATTTGTAATGCCGCCTATTTTTCTCTGCCCCGCAAGGTGTCCTCATTAGATGAGGGTTTGGTGGTCATTGGCCATGATATCTTAAAAGATATCATTATCACCAGTTCTTCAGCCCGGTTTTTTAAGGGTGAGGTGGGGAAGGGCTATGATCTTGGTTCGGGTGAGTTGTGGCGTCATTCCGTGGCCTCCGGCATTATGGGCAAACTGCTGGTGAAAAATGTAAGTGATATTGATTCATCCAGTGTTTTTACCACGGCCTTGCTCCATGATATTGGTAAGCGTCTGCTCAGCAGCTTTGTCTCTGATGATTTTGAGGCCATTGTTACGAAGGTGGAGAGGGGAAATTATTCCTTCTGTGAGGCAGAGCAAGAGGTGATCGGTGTAGATCATGCTGAGTTAGGTGCCATGATTTTTGCTAAATGGGATTTTCCCCATGAGATGGCTGAGGCAGTACGTCACCACCATGATGCAGATGCCTTGGCCCAAGATGACCTTATCGCTTTGGTTGCCCTGGCCAACGGCCTAGTTATCTCTATGGGGATCGGGGTTGGGGTTAATGGCTTGGCTACCAGCCTGCAGGAAGAAGGATTGAAGCGCTTTGGTCTGGGCGAAAATGAGATTCAGCTTTGTATGGCTGATTTGCTTAACGAACTGGCTAAGGCCGAAGAATTATTGAATTTATAGTAAAATGCTAGCATTTTACTCCGTATTATTTAGGTACCTTCTTTTATTTTAGATTTTGCTTGTGAAGGGTTTTCTTATGGCTAAAATTCGTGTCTTGGTTGTCGATGATTCTGCGGTGGTGCGGAAGGTTTTTACGGAAGAGTTAGCCCGTGAGGCGGAGATTGAAGTGGTGGGCACTGCTCCTGATCCGTATGTGGCCAGGGAACAGATCGTTAAGTTAAAGCCTGATGTGATCACCCTTGATATTGAAATGCCGCGCATGGATGGCCTTACTTTTCTGCGTAAACTGATGAAGCATTTTCCCTTGCCGGTGATCATCGTCAGTTCTTTGAGTAAGGCTGGCAGTGATGTTGCCATGGAGGCCATGGATATTGGTGCCGTTGATGTGGTGGCTAAGCCTGGTAGTGCGTATTCTGTCGGGGATATGGCCGTGCAGTTGGCTGAAAAGATCAGGGCGGCGGCTCGGGTAAATGTTGTCAAACGTCTGGCCGATATGGCCGCTCGTAGGCCCGTGACCAGTCAGTTAAATCTGCCTAAACGTGCCCTTACATCCTCCACCAATAAAATTATTGCCATTGGTGCCTCCACTGGTGGTACCGAGGCCTTAAAGGATGTGTTGGTTCGGCTTCCTGCCACTATTCCCGGTATCATGATTGTCCAACATATGCCAGCCACCTTTACTGGTAAATTTGCAGCCCGACTCAATAGCCTCTGTGCTTTTCGGGTTAAGGAGGCCGAGGACGGTGATTCTGTTATTCCTGGTCAGGCTCTCCTTGCTCCCGGCAATTTCCATATGGTCATGCGGCGTAGTGGAGCCCGTTATTATGTCAATGTGAAAGATGGCCCTTTGGTATGCCACCAGCGACCAGCGGTGGATGTCCTTTTTAATTCAGTGGCTGCCTTTGGTGGGGCCAATGTTGTTGGTGTCATCCTTACAGGTATGGGTAAAGATGGAGCCCAAGGCATGATGAAGATGAAGGAGGCCGGTGCCAAGACCATTGCCCAGGATGAAAAGAGCTGTGTTGTTTTTGGTATGCCCAAGGAGGCCATTGCTGCTGGCGGTGTTGATCAGGTGCTTCCCTTAAGCAAGATCAGTCAGGGGATTCTTGATTTACTCTAGGGTGCGAAGGATGAATTTCTTATTTTTGTTTTCTCCTGTAAGTAACCAGCGTTTTACTTCCCCTCCCCCGGCAAAACCTCCCAAACCATTCTTGGCTACGACCCGATGACAGGGGATGAGTATACCTAATGGGTTGCGGTTACACGCCTGGCCAACCGCTCGGTAAGCTTTGGGGTTTCCTATACGGTTGGCGAGTTGTCCATAGGTGAGAGTGAGCCTGCGGGGGATGAGGCTGATCTGTTGCCATACCTGTTGTTGAAATTTGCTACCTGCTGCAATAAAAGGAGAGTCGGCCGGGAAGGTGGTGTTAGTCTCAGCATTAATGGCATGCTGAACAATTTGTGCCAGGCTGTCAACCTGTGTTGTTGCTGGGGTTGGGCTGTGTGGGTAGCGGCTGCACAGCTGTTCATGGTGTTGTCGATTAAAGGTCAGGTGAATGATTTTATCATTTTTACCCATGATATAAAGGGGATAGCTGCCTAGTTGCATCGTGAAAAAATAAATTGAAGCCACAGGTTGGCTGGGGAACAGAGGTGTCATAGTTTCTCTTGTGATGAAAATGCTTGTTTTTTCGTTGTTATACCAATATACTAACAAAAAAAGACAATAATTTTTTCTGTTTTGAGCTTATCATGACACGTATTTTTTTTCTGCTCACTCTTTTCCTTGCTGCGTTTTGCATGATCGGGGATCTCTGTTTGGCAAGCCCGCTTACGGTGGGCAGTGCTGCCATAACAACAGTAGCCAAACGGTCTTACAGTGCAAACCATCGTGCCCGTGTTCAGCCCCAAACGCTATCTCATCGTAGTTCTGCCAAAAAACTCACTGTTGCCGGCAAAAAACGACCCTCGGCTATCCGCACCACCTCAGCGCGAACTTCGGCTATTCTCTCGCCTACCAAGCTGCGCAGAAAACTCTCTTCACGCAGTGCCATAATTATGGATGCCGAGACAGGTCAGGTACTCTATGCCCACAAGCCTGACCGGCCAGCCCAGCCTGCCTCCACCATTAAGGTGCTTACTGGTCTGATTGCCATGAAATCATTGCGGGATGGCACCAAGGTCAAGGTGAGCAATAAGGCCTCCCGCATGCCGCGTTCAAAAATTTATCTGCGCAAGGGCAAACAATACGCTGCAGATGATCTCATCAATGCTGTTTTGTTGTCCTCTGCCAATGATGCCTCAGTGGCTCTGGCCGAGAAAGTAGCTGGCTCTGAGCGCACCTTTGCCAAGCTTATGACCCATAAGGCCAAGCAACTCGGGGCACGTTCCACTGTCTGCAAGACTGCTACTGGTCTGACCTCACGGGGGCAGCGCTCCACAGTGCGTGATTTGGCCACTATTTTTAGCAGTGCCATGCGTGATGAAGAGTTTGCTAGCCGCGTGCGTAAATCGCGGGTGCGTACGCGCTACGGTGGCACCTTGAGTAACCATAATAAGGCCATGTGGCAGATTAAGGGAGCGGTGGGAGGTAAGACCGGTTACACCCATGCTGCCCGTCAGACCTATGTTGGCCAGTTTGCCCGGGGAAATGACGAGATTACTGTGGCCATTATGGGTAGTGAGACCATGTGGGATGATATTAGTCGCCTGGTTGAACATGGTTTTGCTCGTAAGCGTGTGCTGGCAGCCGCCCAGCAAAAAGATCGCCAAGATCAGCTCGTGCTCGCCAAACATCAGGATGATCAACAGCAAAAGTTTACCTCTGTTGCTCAGGTTGCCAGCCTTTCCAGGCAGAATAGCGCTACCGCCAGGGCCAGTCTGGTGTCGAGGCCATTTTCTTCCTCTTCGTCCGCTTCCGTTCTTTCCTCCATCTATAAGCGGGCCATCTTTTGATCTTAGCCTGTGCTGACTTCCCCTATTGATATTGTGTCTAATTTGTCCATGAGTGTTATTGCCAAGAAGAAGGAAGAGCTGCGCCAGCTCTATGTCGATCAATCCTGTCCTGCCGCCGGAAAATTGGCCCAGGCCCTGCGTCGTACAGATATATATCGCCAGAGCACCGTTGTTTATGTTGATGGTGCTGTTGCCCTGCATCAGGTCAGGATAAATTGCCTGTTAGATGGGAAGCAACTCTGTATGCCATCACCTGCCTTAAAAAGCGGGTTTTTTCTTTTTAAGCCCTATACCGTGCCGTTTAAGGATTTGCCCTATGCTGTTTTGTTGAAAGGAGTGGAAGGTCATGGTACGCAGTTAGCTGAGGCTGAAATTGCCTCCCTGGGTATTGATCTGGCATTGACCGATGTTGTGGCCGTTGATGAGCAGGGCAGACGGCTGGGTGATGGCTCTGGTTTTTTTGATCTAGCCTTGGGGATTCTTGCAGAATATAGCGGGCTCACGGCTTCTTGTAAAACCGCAGGGCTGGTAACAGCTGAGCAGGTGTGTAAAGAAGAGATACCTATGGCAGCATGGGATGTGGTGCTTGACTTTGCCGTGAGTGTGAACCAAGAGTATTCTTTTGCTGGCAGTACGGAAGCCCTGAAGATCTATTGGGACGCCTTAGCAGAGAAAAAAATTCGTAAGCTTGATCTGCTCTGGAAGCTGGCTGAGCTTCGCCAACTCCATCATGGTTCCTAGTGCCTTACTCTGTAAAGCTGTCTTGAAAAAGAAGGAGCCAAAAATCAAATAATGAAAGAACAGAATTGCAATAAGCACCAAGGCACTTGTGCCGTTCCTAAATATTACCGTCAAAGGTGTTAGGTCTTATTTCGTTGACCCGTAGAACGGTTCTGGGTAGTATGGTTTTTTATTTTTGTGGTTAACTTGAAACTGAAAACCTGAGACAGGCAACTGTATTTATGGAAGATATGGAACAACAGGCCCTTACTGGCCACTTGACGGATCTGCGTAAAAGTTTGGTTCGGAGCCTGCTGGCCGTGATTGTTGGTTTTTCTGTCTCCTATTATTTCATCGACCCCATTGGTGATTGGTTTTTTAAACCTCTTTTTGAGGTCTTACCAGAAGGTGCCAGCCTTATTTTTATCTCCTACCAGGAGGCCTTTTTTTTTACCTAAAATTAGCCCTCACCTGTGGGCTTCTCCTTGCCTCTCCAGTCATCCTGTTGCAGATTTGGGACTTTGTTGCCCCAGGCCTGTATACACATGAAAAACGGTTGGCCATTCCTTTTGTCACCCTCTCTTCTTTTTGTTTTATAGGCGGCGCTGCCTTTGGCTATTATTTTGTTTTTCCCCCAGCCTTCAAGTTTCTCATGGGCTACTCCACTGATTTTCTGCAAGCTGCCCCCACCGTAAAAGAGTACTTCTCCCTCGCACTACGCCTACTCATTGCTTTTGGTGCCATATTTGAGCTCCCGGTAGCCATAGTATTACTGGCCAAGATGGGCATTGTGGACGGTCCCTTCCTGCGGACAAATCGTAAATACGCCTTCCTTATCTCTTTTGTCATTGCCGCCATCCTCACCCCCACTCCAGATATCATTAACCAGCTTCTCATGGCAGGGCCTTTAGTGGTGTTGTATGAGGTTAGTATTGTGGCGGTGTGGATGTTTGGTAAAAAGAGGTTTGCTGGGTTTGTGGAGAGTCAGGATTCGTGATGTCGACTCGCTGGGCCTCTTGCTAGGTCCTGGATGATGTGATATGTTGCGCTTGAGATGCAAAAAAGGAGGCGTAAATGGAATCGATAAGTCGTTTTTTCGAGGGGAGCTCACAAAGTTATTTTCTCTTTGGTCCAAGGGGGACAGGGAAATCAACCTGGCTCAGGCAAAATTACCCTGATGCCGTGGTTATTGATCTGCTGGCGCCGGAACCTTTTCGCAGATACTCGGCTAGGCCTGAACGGTTAAGGGATGTAGCTCTTGGCAGTAAAGGTAAGATTATCATCATTGATGAAGTTCAAAAGGTCCCAGAACTTTTAGATGTCGTCCATGGGTTAATTGAAGAAAAGGCCGGCTTACAGTTTGTCCTCACCGGCTCAAGTGCCAGGAAATTAAAAAGAACAGGTGTTGACCTTTTGGCAGGGCGGGCAATTGTCAAAACAATGCATCCATTTATGGCTGCTGAGCTTGGCGATGCGTTCTCGTTAGCAGAATGTTTACAGTTTGGTCTGGTGCCTTTGGTCACTAGTTCTAGTGACCCACAAGAAACTCTTTCCTCCTATGCCGCTCTTTATCTTAAAGAAGAGGTTCAGATGGAGGGGGTTGTTCGTAATCTTGGCGCCTTCAGTCGTTTTTTAGAGGCAGTGAGCTTTTCTCATGGTAGTACCCTTAACGTATCTGCTGTGGCAAGAGAGTGTCAGGTTAAGCGAAAAACTGTAGATAACTATCTAGCTGTCCTTGATGATTTGTTATTATCTTTCCTGGTTCCTGTCTTTTCCAGACGTGCCAAGCGTCATCTTGTTTCTCATCCTAAATTCTATTATTTTGACAGTGGTGTGTTCCGATCATTACGGCCAACAGGCCCTCTTGATAGCCCCCAAGAAATTGATGGTGCCTGCCTTGAAGGTTTTGTGGCCCAGCACCTAAGAGGGTGGATTGCCTATGGAGACAAATCGTGCAACCTTTCTTATTGGCGAACAAAATCTGGGGTTGAGGTAGATTTTGTCATCTATGGCAAAGATACCTTCTGGGCCATGGAGGTGAAAAATTCTGCGAAAATTAATAATAAAATGCTCAAGGGGCTTACAGCCTTTTTAGAAGATTACCCTGAGGCCCAAGCTATTCTGCTTTACCGTGGATATGAGCGTTTATTTATTAATAATATTCATTGCATCCCATGTGAGGATTTTCTGCGTAATCTTGTCCCCGGACAACCAGTATTATCTTGTGAATCATAGTTGCCGCCCCCCGCACCTCCCACCCCAGACATCATTAGTCAGCTCCTGATGGATGGGCCTTAGGTGGTGCTTAATGAGGTCAGTATTGTGATGGTGTGGATGTTTGGTGAAAAGAGATTTGTAGGGTTTGTAGAGGATGTGGACGGTGGAGTGCAAAAGTGATCGGTCAAGTCTGTGTTGACATATTGTCTGGCTGAGCATAGGGTGAAAATAGAATGTAAGTTAGAAAAGTGTTAATCATCTTTTTGTCATCAGCTAAAGGGACAAGCAATGCCTGCCTCTAGAAGAAAGTACCTACCCAACTACACCTATGAAGATTACCTCTTATGGGAGGGGCGCTGGGAATTAATCTATGGGATGCCCTATGCCATGACACCATCACCGTTGATTAAGCATCAGGCCATCAGCAGTAAGATTGCTAGATATCTCGATGAGGCGTTAGAGAATTGTGAGTCCTGCCAGTCCCTGCTCCCCATAGACTGGAAGATAGATGAGCAAACCATTGTTCAGCCAGACAATTTGGTTATTTGTCACAAGCCTTTGGTTGAGGCCTATATCAAAAAAACTCCGAAAATGATTTTTGAGATATTATCTAAATCAACCGCAATGGTCGATAAGAACCTTAAGTATGAGCTCTATGAGCAAGAAGGGGTTAATTACTATATAATTGTTGACCCCCAAGAGAGTATTGCCAAGGTTTATCGTCTCTCTGAAGGTCGATATGTAAAGCTTTGTGACGCTCATGCTGAACAGGTGGAGTTCACGCTGCCTGAGTGTGTTTTTCTCTTTGATTTTAGTAAGATATGGTAAATGTCTGCTTTTTAAGCCGCTCTAGTTTTTTGCAGATCCAGTAGCTAAGATATCGGTAGCGTTGTCAATAGGAGACCTGAAATAAGTCGCCATTTTATGTTTGCCCAAA
>JAOZSN010000256.1 GCA_029939635.1 Deltaproteobacteria bacterium | reverse complement strand
ATCTCGCCATAGGAGATAAGTCCGGTGTCAGGAAGACCTAAACGGCCAGCTGAAACAGCAAATCCACTCATAAAAGTGAGGGGGAACCCGGCCTGCTCAATGAGTAAAGCACTTATGGCATCATAGCAACACGGCATGGTGAGGATGCCGGGTGTATCGAGGAGGGAGCGGAGACGTTGGGCAACAGACATTTTTTTATTTGGGTAAATGTATGCGTTTGTCGACGGCTTTATCGGGGTTTGGTCGATAGAGGATGATAGTTTTGCCAATGATCTGCACTGGATTTGCATGGCATTTCTTTGCCAACTGTTCTCCTGCCTCCTGGCGATCTACCTCTGCGGTGGGTTGCATCTTTACCTTGATTAACTCATGGATGGTCAGTACTTCATTCACTGCCTTGAACAGGGTATCTGTAAGACCCTGCTGGCCAATCATGGCCGCAGGTTTAAGGTGATGGGCCTTGCCACGTAGGAATTGGCGTTGTTTTTTATTAAGCTCAGGAGCCTTTTTTTTCATGTGTTTTTCTTTATGATGTTGAGTGTTGAAGGGCATTGTTGCCCTTATCCTAAATTAGAAATAATTTCATAACCACCCACCCATGTGCCGATCATACTGCCTATTGCTGGCAGGATAAAGGCCAGAAATACCTTGAGCAGGTTATTCTGCCACCAACCACCTAGGCTGGCCATGTCCTCCATGGCTGTCTCAAATTCCTGCACCAGGGGTGGTTGGACCATGGCCTGGACAAAGGCACAGACATAGCCCGCACCAATGACTGGAGTAAGGCTGGTAATGGGGGCAGCCACAAAGGCAGTGATGATGGTGGCTGGGTGGGCCAGGCCGATAAGGGCACCGATGGAGGATGGTATGCCGTTTGCCAGTACCCAATATAGGGCATTATCACCAGCGACGCTGGAGCCTTTTTGCAGGCCAATCCAGCCAATAGAGCTGAGAATAATGATGGGTATGAGCCAGCCAGCCATCTTCCAGGCTGCTGATACCGGCGGGATGGTATTGATGGCTGCCATGAGGTGGCTGCGATCCTCTGCTAGCGCCTTTTTGATACCTGCCACATGACCTGCCCCTACCACGGCAATAATTTTCTCCCCTTTTGCTTCTTTTATTTTTTCAGAGAGAAAGGTATCCCGTTCATCAATGAGCACCTCTTTTACCTCAGGCAAGGCGTCGCCCATCTCTTGCATCAGTTCACTTAAGGCATCACTTTCTTTGAGTTCATCCAGCTTTTCTTCTGAGATTTCATTGGAATCAAAGAGACTGGCCAGCAGGGAGGCCAGCAAATAGCCTTTTTTGTAAAAGGAGGTGGATTTCCAGGCCCGACGCAGGGTAACGCGGACATCTCGGTCACAGAGGGCAATGGGGATATCCAGCTCTTTGGCTGCTGTGGTGGCCTCTAAAAGTTCAGAACCAGGGGTGACTCCAAGTTGATCTCCCAGTTTTTTTTGGTAGGAGGCCAGTGCCAGGTTGACCATGAGGGTGGAGAGCTGTTTTTTACGGATGATCGCTTTGAGATCCATTGACTGCCATTTTTTCTTACTGGCAATGGACTCATAACGTTTTTCATCCAGTTCAACACAGACACAATCAGGGCGCTCCTCTTCAATGATTTGGCGCACCAGATCAACTGATTTGCGGGAAACATGGGCCGTACCCACCAGAATAAGCTGGCGTTGGTCAATGGTCATGGTATGGACGTCGGTGGAGTCGATGGCAGGCATAAAAGATAGTTTTCAGTTTACGGTTAACAGTTAGCAGCTCAAGACAAAAGAGCGCGAACCTTATGTGGCTCACGCTCTTTGTATTAGATAACAGGTTTACAGCTTTTGTTCTCTAAAATTTCATAGAGAGGCCAGTGCTGACTATGTGGGCTGAGGCATTGGTAAAGGTACCATTGACACCTTCGCTGTTGGCGACTGTACGAGACTCTTTATCGGTGTAGAGATATGCCAGTCCAACTTCCATGTTCTCTCTGAGCTGATAACGGCCTCCAAGGGAGTATATTTTAGAGTCTGAACCAGGCAATTCAAAGCCTAAATGCGCGTCTGGTATTGGGGTCTCATCAATAGCAAAGCCAATCATGATATTCAGCTTCTCATTGACCTGTTGAGTTAGACCGAAACGGTAGGCATCTGTGTCTTTCCATTTTTTGTCTTTAGGAGCGTCAAAATTATGAAAAATTGTGCCAATAAATGATTGGTTATAGTTAAAGTCAAGTTGGTCGTAGGCAGACCAGAAGGTGCGATCCCAGCTGAATTCTACAACTGTTTTGCCAAAGTCGTAGGATGTACCAATGGATAATACTTCAGGGAGAGGTACACTGACTGAACCTGGGCCATTATATGGGGTAGCCGCAGGATTGACACCCACAAAGGCCTTTAATTTTGCATCCCCTTCCAGGTCGAGATCTACCTTGGAGCGCCAGGTAGCAGCAACATTCCATTCCTCGGTTGGTTTAATGGTAACAGCGGCATTCCAGCCAATTTCTGAGGTGTCACCCTCTAATTCTCTGCTTAAAT
>JAOZSN010000116.1 GCA_029939635.1 Deltaproteobacteria bacterium | reverse complement strand
AAAACTGTATCCAATGTGGTCGTTGTTCTCTGGTTTGTCCCCACGCTGCCATCCGCCTCAAGTCGGTTGATAAGCTCAAAGGTGCCAAGCCCAAGACCTTTAAGACCCTTGATGCCATCGGTAAAGAATTCAAAGGCAAGACCTTTTCTATTCAGGTATTCACCGAAGATTGTTGTGGTTGTAATCTCTGTGTGGACGCCTGTCCTGCCAAAACTAAAGCCCTTCAGATGGTTACTAACACAGAAGAGCTTAAGAAAGTTGAACAGAAGAATGTTAAATTCTTCCTCAACCAGGATGAGATTGATCCTGCAATTATTAATCACTCTACTGTCAAAGGGAGCCAGCTTCTTCGCCCACTCTTTGAGTTCTCCGGTGCCTGCGCTGGTTGTGGTGAGACCCCGTATATCAAGCTTGTCACCCAGATGTTTGGTGACCGCATGATGATCGCCAATGCTACTGGTTGTTCCTCCATCTATGGTGGTAACCTGCCAACCACTCCTTATTGTAAACGTGAAGATGGTCGTGGACCAGCTTGGGCTAACTCCCTGTTTGAGGATAATGCTGAGTTTGGTCTTGGTATGCGCGCCGCCATTAACAAGCTTTCTGCCCAGGCAGCAGAGCTTATGGAGAAAGCCGTTGCCGCAAAGATTGTACCCAAGAAGATGGCTGACGATATCCTTGATGCCAAGCAAGTGACCCAGATGGACATTGAAGCTCAACGTGAGCGCATTGGAAAATTAAAGTCTAAGCTTGGTGGCAGTGACAATGTAATTGCCAAACGTCTCATGCCTGTTACTGATTACCTCGTGAAGAAATCCTGTTGGATATTCGGTGGTGACGGTTGGGCCTATGATATCGGTTATGGCGGTCTTGATCACGTTCTGGCCTCTGGCGAGAATGTTAATGTCATGATCCTTGATACTGAGGTGTATTCCAACACCGGTGGCCAGATGTCTAAATCTACCCCTCGTGCAGCTACCGCACAATTTGCCGCAGGTGGCAAGAAAATGCCTAAGAAAGATATCGGCATGATTTTCTCTACCTATGGCAATGTATACGTTGCTAAGATTAATATGGGTGCTAATCCTGCCCACGTTGCCAAGTGTATTGCAGAAGCTGAGGCCTATGAAGGACCATCTCTTATCATTGCCTACTCGCACTGTATCAACCACGGTATCAATATGACTCAGGGCCTGAAGCAACAGAAGATGGCAGTTGAATGTGGTCACTGGCCTCTGTACAGCTACAACCCCGATCTTGAGGCGGCAGGAAAGAATCCTTTGAAGATTGTATCCAAAGAGCCCACCATGAAGTTTGAGGAGTATGCCTTAACTGAAAACCGTTATCGCATGCTGAAGATGATGAACCCTGATCATGCTGATGAGCTTATGGCTATGGCCCAGAGTGATGTTGACAAATCTCTCAAGTTCCTCAATGCAAGGGCTGCTTCACTAGAGCCACAAAAGTAAAAAAAGGGGCAGAAGCCACCTCATCTTCGCCCGTTTAGCCCTCCTTACATAGCCTTGCTATGCTTCGGATGCCTAAACGAACGAATCTAAGGCACTTCTGCCCCTTTTTTGCATGATCTTATTTTTTTTGTATTATACAAAAAAGGTCTTAGGCATTTGCCTAGGACCTTTTTTTTTGCAATAGTGTTTAAATGTGTTGACTAACCCAGCTTAGAATAGTAATAACTATTCTCAACTCTGGACAATTCTCTCTCTTCCACTTTACTTAGCAAGGAGCTTTACGATGAAAAAATTTACCTGTACCATGTGCGGCTACACCCATGAAGGCGATACACCTCCCGAGAAATGCCCCCACTGCGGTGCTGCTGCAAGCAAATTTATTGAGATGATGGGCGATAGCCTTGAGTGGGCTGATCAGCATGTTGTTGGTGTTGCGCAAGGCTGTGATGCTGAGATTATGGAAGGCCTACAGGCCAATTTCGCTGGCGAGTGTACCGAGGTTGGTATGTATCTGGCCATGAGTCGCATGGCAGATCGCGAAGGCTATCCTGAGATTGCTGAGGCCTATAAACGTATTGCCTTTGAGGAAGCTGAGCATGCCTGCAAATTTGCCGAGCTGATCGGTGATGTTTTAGAAAAAGACACCGAGGCCAATCTTAAGGCCCGCGTTGCTGCCGAAAATGGTGCCTGTGCTGGTAAGAAGGCTATTGCCGTTAAGGCCAAAGAGCTGGGCTATGATGCCATCCATGATACCGTTCACGAAATGTGTAAGGATGAGGCCCGCCACGGTTTGGCCTTTGCCGGTCTGCTCAAGCGCTATTTCAAAGGTTAGATAGCGCAGGCAAAGTAGTTTAGCTCAAAATAAGAAAAGCCAGTCATACCCTAAATGGGGTATGACTGGCTTTTCTTATTGCTGCACATTAATATAGAGGTGCACTTATTCTGCTTAGGAAAAAACCACCTTACAAAATTTTCGTTTGCCGACCTTGAGCAAGAGTTCGCCACTACAGGGCAACTCCAGATTCTGGTCGGTTACCTTTTTGCCATCAATGGAAACCGCATTCTGCTTAATCATGCGCCTGGCATCGCCAGTGCCCTTGACCATACCTGCCTCAGTAAGCAGCTTGGGCAGCCAAATGTTGTCAGCACTGGCGGCTAATTGATGTTCAGGGATGTCATCGGGGACATCATGTTTCTTGAAAACCTGTTCAAAATGGGCCTCAGCAGCCGAGGCCGCAGCGTCATCATAAAAACGAGCAGTAATCTCACGGGCTAACTGCATCTTTGCGGCCTTGGGATGGACTGCCCCACCGCTAACACCTTCTTTAAGGGCGGCAATATTATCTGAGGACAAATCACTAAGCAGTTCATAATAGCGCCACATCAAATCATCAGAGGCGGAAAGAATTTTCCCATATATATCATTGGCTGGGTCAGTGATGCCAATATAATTACCCAATGATTTGCTCATCTTATTGACCCCGTCAAGGCCCTCGAGCAATGGCATGGTAATAACTACCTGTGGATCCTGGCCCCAGGTGCGCTGCAGATCTCGCCCCATGAGAACATTAAAGCGTTGGTCGGTACCACCAAGCTCGACATCTGCCTCTAAGGCAACAGAGTCATAGCCCTGAATAAGAGGATAAAGAAACTCATGAATAGAGATGGCCTGTTGGGAATCAAAGCGTTTACGAAAATCATCACGCTCAAGCATACGGGCAACAGTAAGCTGCGAGGCCAGACGAATAAAATCATGGGGTGCTAATTTATCCAACCAACTGCTATTAAAAACGACCTCCGTCTTAGCAGGATCAAGAATCTTAAAAATCTGCTCTTTATAGGATTCGGCATTGCGTGCAACATCTTCCCGGGTCAAAGGCGGCCTGGTTTTAGACTTACCTGTAGGGTCGCCGATCATACCGGTGAAATCACCGATCAGAAAAAGGATTTGATGGCCAAGATCCTGAAAATGTTTAAGTTTCTGAATGAGCACCGTATGCCCCAAATGCAGATCTGGGGCAGTGGGATCAAAGCCAGCCTTAATACGCAAGGGCACGCCGCTCTCAGCTGAACTCTTTAGTTTAGCAATTAATTCCTCACGGTTAATCACATCAACCGTGCCGCGCTCTATGAGCTGGACTTGTTCTTCAATTGTATAGGGCATGATTTAAACGACTAGAATGTAAAGAAGTAGAGAATTTTAGAAATAAAGAAGGAGGTACATATCTTTATTAAAAATCATTCATCTCCAATTCGTTACTTCTGTTATTCTATAGTTCATTATTTCTCTACTTCTTTAACTTCGTCCAGTCGGTTACTTGGCGTAACCCACCGATCGAGTTTCACGGATGACGGTGACTTTAATTTGACCAGGGTAGGTCAACTCCGTCTCGATTTTCTTGGCTATGTCATGGCTCAGAATCACTGCATTGGGATCAGACACATCATTGCTATTGACGATAATGCGCACCTCGCGACCAGCCTGGATGGCAAAAGATTTTTCCACCCCATTAAAGCCCATGGCAATTTGCTCTAATTCATCAAGACGCTTGACATAGGTCTCGAGCATCTCTTTCCGAGCCCCGGGACGGGCACCGGATAAGGCATCAGCAGATTGCACTAGAACATCAAGAATGGAACTAGGTTCAACATCTTCGTGATGGGCAGCTATGGCGTGCACAACCTCAGGTGATTCACGATACTTCTTGGCCAGATCAGCACCAATACTGGCGTGGGACCCTTCCACCTCATGATCGACAGCCTTGCCAATATCATGGAGAAGGCCTGCTCTTTTAGCCTGCTTAACATTGATACCAAGTTCAGCGGCCATGATGCCACAAAGGAAAGAGACCTCAAGAGAATGCTGCAAGACATTCTGGCCATAACTGGTGCGATAGCGTAACCGTCCAAGGAGCATAATAATCTCGGGATGAACACCATGAGCACCTACATCAAAGGTAGCCTGCTCACCAGACTCGCGGAGAGTTACATCAAGCTCGCGCTCAACCTTACCAACCACCTCTTCAATTCGAGCCGGATGGATACGGCCATCAGCAATAAGCTGCTCCAGGGACTGACGGGCAACCTCACGCCGAACGGGATTAAAGCCTGAAAGTATAACGGCCTCAGGTGTATCATCAATGATGATATCAATACCAGTGGCTGCCTCTATGGCACGAATATTACGACCCTCGCGACCAATGATGCGCCCTTTCATCTCCTCGTTGGGTAGAGGAACAACGGAGACCGTTTTTTCAGCAACATAATCACCAGCATAGCGACAAATTGCCATCGCCAAAACATTTTTGGCTTTTTTGTCCGCCTCCATCTTCATCTCGTTTTCAATACGAACGATGGTCTTGGCAGCCTCCATACGAGCCTCACTTTCAATGGACTCAGTAAGGCGTTTAATCGCCTCTTCCTTGGAGATGCCTGCTATTTGTTCAAGCTTGGAACGCTGCTCATCAACCAGTGCACTTATCTGAGATTGACGCTGGCCCAACTCTTTTTCAGAGGAAACCATAGCCTTGTCACGCTCAAGGAGATCCATCTCACGCTTATCAAGCAACTCATCCTTACGGTCAAGCTGTTCACCCTTGTGAACAAGATGATCATTCTCCTGGCCTAAAGAGGCCTTTAAAACCGTGACCTCTTTTTCAGCATCAATCATTACCTGCTGAGCCTTTTCCTTCATCTGCAGAACAGCGTCTTTCTTAAGCTGTTCTGCCTCGGCTAAGGCGTTTTCAATGAGCTTGCGCTGCTGGAGTTCAATATTTTCATTCTTGGAGTCATCAATTTTTTTCTTTACGAAAAAGCCAAGAATAAGACCAATGAGTAGGGCAGAAATATATCCTACAATTTGGGGGGTAGACATGTGATTCTCCTAAAAGACGTGGGGGCAGACAACCTTAAAAACAAAACCACTGAAGGAAGGATGCTGACTAGCGTAGGTCTATGCCTTACATACGTCTTTGATACGATATCAAGGAGAAAAAATGTGCGAAGAAAAAACACCCATGGCTATGGGGGAAAGGTGGCATATGGTATGACAAAAAAAGAAAAAAGAAGATAACAGCGTGAAAAATCTACTAAAAACTTTCCCCTTACTCAAAAAATACTACTTCACACCAGGTAATACTAAAAATATATGTATATAAAATCTGAACATGCCAGATATCAACGGTCATTCTTCGATGATGCCACGATCATCACTGTGTCTTCTTCAACACTTTAATCTCAAATCATGGCCGCCTGATGTGTCCAGACAGCTCATATAATATCAATGTAAAAAAAACAGGATTTATCCTGTTGCAAATAAAAATCCCCCGCCATAGCCGTTAAGACAGCTACATCGAACCTAACATAAGTTAGGTGGGAGAAAGCTCATAATACACTCGAGTGATTTCACGACGAGGCGAACGTTCTCTAATGTACCAGTGGAGTCGCCCTAGATGTATGAGTTGGCTCGAATAAGCGCTGCCCATCACGAACCAGGCAGGGGAAACCAAAAAACCGGAGGAAACAAAATCAGCCTTACATCAAACTACTCTGGCAATATTTACCTGCATCCGGTCAACAGTCTCTTCAACCTCTAGTTTATAATTGTCAAAATCCCGTTTAAGTCGGACATATTTACCAGCCATATTTAAACTGGCAAGAATAGCCAACTTATTAACTGGCAACGAGGTTGATTGATCAACCCCTTCCAAATGGGATTTCACCAGTCCAAGTATTTCCTGTACATCCTCTTCCGGAGCGTCTGTATATAATGGGTACTCTTGTCCAAGAACCTCAAATTTAACCAGCCGATCCATAAGATATTCTACCTAGGCACGTGCAGGCCAGGTAGCCTTAACCTTCCATGGTAAAGAGTTTTGCAGGGGGTGCTGGCACAGCAGTGGGTTGGGCAGAATCATCATGCTGCTCAGCAGGTTCAAGACCTTGCTCCCACTCAACCAGTTTCCCTAACAACGAAGAAACACGTCCATGCACATTTTCCTGCTCAGATTGGAGCTGAGTAATCTGACCCTGCAGGGCATTAATTTCATCACCTTTACTTGCAAGATCGCTGACTAATCCGTCACGCTCCCGTTGCAAGTCCTGATAATTATGGATAAGTTTCTCAACAACATCCTCAAGCTGAATAATTGAGCTTGATTCATCCATGAAGTGCCTCCAGGAAATAAAAAATTTGAAAAATAAAACGAAATATCAATAAGTTACATAATTGAAAAAAACAAATACTTAAATTCATATAACCAGCCAGGAAAATGAAAGTCAAGAGCTTATTATGGCCGACCAAATACTTACACTATAACCTTAGAACCAGGGCTCAAACTTTGGCCATTATCTATAACAGCACCGATAAGAATTGATCCAGGCCCAATATCAACATCGTCACCTATATGACAATTTTCCAGATAGCATTGAGCACCAATACGAGAGCGACAGCCAATGGTCACGTTCTCAGCAATGGTAACTTGGGCACCAATACTAGAATCAGAGCAAACTACCGAATCAGGATGAATGACCACAGAGCCAGAACGTTGAATAGCTACCCCCTGGTCGTTAAGAGTGCGTAAAAACGTATCCTGCATAATATCATCGGCAAGGGAAAGCTCATAGCGAGAGTTAACCCCAAGAACCTCGTTACTATCAGGACAGACATAACGAGACACTGCTAGCTCTCTGGTAGTGGCCATGCTAATAATGTCGGTAAGATACACCTCTCCCTGGGCATTATCGGTACCCACCTCTGCCAAGGCAGAGAATAAAAAATCCCGTTGGACGCAGTAGACACCAGCATTTATCTCATTAATTTTTCTAATTTCATCACTGGCATCTTTCTCTTCTACTATCTCAGAGATATGGCCATGTTCATCAGAAACAATGCGGCCATAATTTGTAGGATTAGCTAACTTGGTGGTGAGCAAGGTGACCGTAGCATCTCTTTCCTCATGGGTTTGCAGCATAGCCGACAAGGTTTTTTCTGACAGTAAAGGGGTATCACCACAGAGAATGAGCACAGTATCAACCGAAGCCGACACCTGTTGTTCACAGATATAAACCGCGTGGCCAGTACCCAACTGCTCCTGCTGCTCCGTAAAGGTAACGCCATCTCCGCCAAGATAATTTTCCACGGCCTGGCGCTGATGTCCGACAACCACAATTGTCTCGGCAAGAGATATCTGCTTCAGGGTACCAATAACATGCCCCACCATAGGTTTATGAAAAACAGGATGGAGCACCTTGGCCAAGGCTGATTTCATTCGGGTCCCCTTGCCTGCAGCAAGGACAATGGCACAAACATTCATGACGTATTCACCAGGTATTTTCGAAGGTTGAAATGAAGAACGCTAGAAGAGCCAGACAATACTCTGCAGGCTACATTTCCACGACAGGCTAAAGGTACACGATTTTTTATTCATGAGCACCAAGAGATTACCTTGATTTCGTTGACACAGGTGTTGCAAATTTAAGTTCTTCCGGATCCTTACCAGCAGCAATATCCTTTCCTAATTTCCGCCCTAACACATACGCCCCCTCGGCCTGCTGTCTGCTATGTCCATATTTGGGATAATACTTACGAAACCATCCTGTGCCACGTTCCGGCATTTTACCGGCAAGTTTTAAAAACACGCCAATGGTATTCCACGGTTCCTTATTGGGATGAGTAAAGACAATGGGAGAACAGACACTCTTTGCACCACACTTCATTAACAAGGATCGCAGCCCCCAGAAATGCATGCGCCAATACCCACGACAGGATATAAGCGGCAAAACTGCCTGCCCTTTAAAAAGTTTATCACCATCTCTATCAAGAAGCGAAAGAACCACACCGGAAGGGTTGTAAGACCAGGTAGGGCCAGCAAGAAGAATAAGATCCCATTGATCAAAAACGTCAGAGTCAAGGGCTTGAACAGGATAGCGCTTACGGAAAAAAGTCTGAAACATCATCAGTACTGTGGAGGGGAAGGTACCAATAGGAAAGCGGAGTTCCTGCTTGGGAAACAACCTTTGCCATACTATTTCAATTTCACTTTCTTCCAGGCCAACCACAATCTTTTTGAGCAGATTTCTAGTCTGGTGGCTATAGGAGTATGAAAGTATTAGAATTCTTTTTTTCACCACAGATCGACCCTTTATCATTAAACTTTTGCTAAGCATACCCAAAAAAATCCCAAAAAAGCCCTTGATCAGGAGAACTTTATCAGGCTTTAAATGTAGTGGGAGATAAAAACTTACACTATTGCTACGAACTACTCTCTCCAGCAGCAGCTGAACCCTAAATTAGCTCCCCTACCTGACCCAAAAACTCCTCCTGACAAATCTCGCATTTATCGCTGACATGGAGTTCATCGCAATCACCCCCCTCATCCATAAAGGCCACACCATACTGGTTTCAAACAGAAGGATATTTGAAATCTTGTATTTAAAAATTATATTGACTCAAAACTTATAACCTTAACATAGTATCTTTCTATGGATTTGGTATCCAGAAAAAATAGTCACCTAATATTATTCAGAGGAGGCGTGATGAAAGTCCTGACAACGCCACTACTAGGATTTTTTTTACTCTTCCTAGCTTCCAGCGCCTGGAGCGATAGCCATGATCTTGATTTTTCAATATGACATTACAGGAACTGCTACAACTGGAAATAACAACAACATCAAAATTCAGCGAAGATATATCGAATTCACCAGCTAACTTATATGTTTTCAGTGCCGATGTGATCAACCTTAGGGGTTATAAAAACTTAGCAGATCTGCTCAAGGCTGTACCTGGTATTCACTTATCACAGTTTACCATCAGTGATAAGTACAATTTCGTTAATATGCGTGGTGTGAGTGGCAACAAAAATTTTCTTGTTTTACAGGATGGTGTACGCATATCATCAGCCACGGGTGAAGATTTTCCCATTGGTTATAATTATCCCCTCCACTATGCCAAATAGGTGGAGGTATTACTAGGCCCAAGTCCAGTTGTCTATGGCGCCGATGCCTTTATGGGGGTGGTGAATATTATTACCCACGATGAAAACGATGAAGATATCAATGAAGTTGGTATACATTATGGCAGCGATGACTATCGGTATGGTTATGGCTGGCTCAACCAGACTAATAAAAAT
>JAOZSN010000255.1 GCA_029939635.1 Deltaproteobacteria bacterium | reverse complement strand
CGCCTCGTCTGCTGCCCTAACTAACTCTTTTACGAACGAGGTCTTGATCAACGGCTTACGACCAACATACTTAATCTTCTAATCTTACCCTTGCATTTGAAAACTTGAATCTGGTACTACCCTTCCCTATCATTAATACATACATAATTCTGCCTTCCTTATGACACAGAAGTGTCTGCTCTTTTAAGCATTTTTTAAACTGAAACCAAAAAAACGGCCTCAAAATTCGAGAAATGCTGGTTTTTTTTTTAGTTATAGAGTATTTTTTTCTGCCTTCAGCGTCAAAATCTCTTTTTTGGGCATATTTTAGCCTATTTTCACGAAAAGCAGACCTCAGCCACATCGGCGCTGGCTCATAACGTATTTAATAAATAAGACAATATCAAAAATCCTATCCACTAATTCTACAAGGAGAAATTATGTCACGGAAAAAGGTAACCATCGATGGTAACCAGGCATGTACCCATGTTGCCTATGCGACCAGCGAAGTAATCACAATTTACCCCATCACCCCATCTACATCCATGGCGGCTGAATCAGATGCCAAAGCCGCAGCCAAGCAAGAAAACATCTGGGGCTCCCAACCAGTTGTAACTCAGATGCAATCTGAGGGTGGTGTTGCTGGTTCCCTGCATGGTTCCTTAGCCTCTGGTGCATTATGTACTACTTTTACCGCATCTCAGGGCCTGCTTCTTCTCCTTCCTAATATGTATAAGCTAGCCGGTGAGCTAATACCCACCGTATTCCATATCACTGCCCGTTCAATCGCCTGTCAGGGACTTTCCATTTTTGGTGACCATAGTGATATTAATGCTGCCCGCCAAACTGGCTGGGGCATGCTTTGCTCTAAAAACGTTCAGGAATGTCAGGACATGGCCCTTATCTCCACCCAGGCCACCCTTGAATCCCGCCTTCCTTTCATGCACTTCTTTGATGGTTTCCGAACCTCTGCTGAAATTCAAAAGATCGAGCAGCTTACCACTGATGACATGCTTGAGATGATCGATGAGGATCTCATCACCGCTCACCGTGAGCGTGCCCTGACCCCAGATCGTCCCACCATGCGTGGTACTGCTCAGAACCCTGATGTATTTTTCACCGGTCGAGAGACTGTGAACAAGTACTATATTGCAACTCCTGCCATCGTCCAGAAGACCATGGACAAGTTTGCCAAGATGACTGGTCGTCAATACAACCTTTTTGATTACCATGGTGCTCCAGATGCCACCGACGTCATTGTCATGATGGGTTCCGGTGCTGAGACTGTTGCAGCCACCATAGATTATCTTGCAGCTCAGGGATCTAAACTTGGTCTGGTTATTGTTCGTCTCCTTCGTCCATTCGATTCTAAGGCCATGGTTAACTCTCTGCCTACTTCTGTAGAGCGGATCACTGTTCTTGACCGCACTAAAGAGCCTGGTTCCGCTGGCGAGCCTCTCTACCTCGATATTCGCTGTGCCGTTGGCGAGGCCACTGAGTCCAACTCATCTGCTTACCAGCCCCTTATCCTTTCCGGTCGTTTTGGCCTGGGCTCAGCCGAATTTACACCTGCTATGGTTAAGGCTGTTTTTGACAACATGGCTGGTATGGCTCCTAAGAACCATTTCTGTGTTGGACCAAATGATGATATCACCTTCTCCTCTCTCGATTATGATTGTAACTTCTCCATTGAAGGCGACAGCGTTTACCGTGCTATGTTCTACGGTTTAGGTTCTGATGGTACTGTTGGTGCTAACAAAAACAGCATCAAAATCATTGGTGGAGAGACTGAAAACTCCGCACAGGGTTATTTTGTCTATGACTCTAAGAAGTCCGGTTCATTGACTACCTCTCATCTTCGTTTTGGTGAGAATCAGGTCGTTGCTCCTTACCTTATTAATAAGGCCAACTTCATAGCGTGCCATAACCCCACCTTCCTTGATCAGTACGACATGGTTGGTAACTTGGAAGAAGGCGGAACCTTCCTCCTTACCACCACCCACGATGCAAAAGCCGTTTGGAAATCTCTACCAAGCAAGGTTCAAGCAGATCTCATTGAGAAAAAAGCTAACTTCTACATCATTGATGCCTTGGCACTTGGTGCAGCTCTTGGTCTTGGTGCTCGTATCAATATGATCATGCAAACAGCCTTTTTCTTGATCTCTGGAATTCTCACTAAAGATGAATCCATCAAGGCTATTAAAGATGCCATCAAGAAGACCTACGGCAAGAAGGGCGATAAAGTTGTCCAGATGAATTATGACGCTGTCGACGGCGCCATTGAAAACATCGTTGAAGTGAAGCTTGGTAAGTCCACCAAAGGACACGCTATTCCTGAAACTGTACCTACTGACGCCCCTGAGTTTGTTCGCGAAGTAACTGCCCAGATGATACGTGGTAAAGGCGATCAAATTAAGGTTTCACAATTCCCTGATGACGGAACATGGCCAACAGCTACCACCCAGTACGAAAAGCGTAACATCGCGGTTAACGTGCCAGAGTGGTTGCCTGAAAACTGTATCCAATGTGGTCGTTGTTCTCTGGTTTGTCCCCACGCTGCCAT
>JAOZSN010000254.1 GCA_029939635.1 Deltaproteobacteria bacterium | reverse complement strand
GCTACGACATTAATTTTCTTGATTATCTAAGTTCACTACAAAAAAACACTTAATCACGCGCTTCGCTGCTGAAAAAAGGTACATTTTTTCTTAAGTTCACTAAGATAATACTACAAAATTTCCTGAATACGACGAAAAGACATCTCCTCCCCTCCTTACCTACCCGCACCTCACACTCCGTTAAGACCGTTTAACTATCGAGGGTATTAACGTTACGAGAAAGCGGAGAAAACCACCCCCTTCCTCCGGTGTCCTAGCAAAAAACAATCAAACTTCCATTATCAACAGACCAATAAGAAAGTCAAGCACCCCTACTCTCATCCAACAAAGCCAATAACCGCTCCAATCCACCCTGCTCCAAGCGCGTCAAACCAACCTCCCCAGCCCAAGCAAAAGCAGCCTCATAATCCCCAACATCCACATCCCGATCAATCTCAGGAAATGCATCAGCCTTGTAACAAGGGCGATACTGCGCCATAATATTAACAAAGGTGGCAGCAGAAATCCCAGCCAAAAAGGAGAGAATATCCCGACTCTCTGCCAACATCCCCGGCATCAATAAATGACGCACCAGCAAACCACGGCTAGCCAAACCATTGTTATCAAACTGTAAATCACCCACCTGACGAAACATCTCCACAATGGCCTGCCGAGCAACCTCAGGGTAATCCTCAGCCTGGCAATAACGACCAGCAGAAGCAGGCTGCCAGAACTTAAAATCTGGCATATAAATATCTACCACACCATCAAATAGGGCAAGACCAGCAACAGTATCATACCCACTGGAATTATAGACCAAGGGCAGTGTCAAGCCTCGCCCAGCAGCATGATCCACCGCCCGTAAAATCTGCGGAATAACATGGGAAGGGGTCACCAGATTAATATTATGACAACCCTGCTTCTGTAAGCTGAGCATCATGGCAGCCAACTGGCCGGTATCCACCTCTATGCCAACCTGTCCCTGACTTATCTGCTGGTTTTGACAAAAAACACAGCCCAAATTGCAATGGGAAAAAAATATAGTGCCAGAGCCAGCCACCCCAGAGATGGACGTCTCTTCACCAAAATGGGGTTCATAACTAGCCACCCTGGCCATCAATCCGGTTCCACACCAGCCTTTATCACCAGCTAAGCGATCCGAGCCACACCGTCGTGGGCAGAGTTGACACGCTTCAAGCAGCTCTAATGCTACTGCCGCCCGTGTTGCTAACTCCCCCTGTTCATGTAGTTGCAGATACGCTGCCTTCATCACTTCTTTTCTTCCTGGCAAAAATGCATTAATGTAAACAGCTTTCCCTTCCCCACTAACCGTCTACTTGTATCCTATGCAATCCTGGCAAACCATCCTCAAAAACAGCATCACCACCCTTGATGATGTACCAGAGCATCTTGTTTCGGGCAAGGAGATAGGTACAATTACGCAAATGTACCCCATGCGTATCAATCCCTATTACCTCTCCCTCATCAAAGAAAAACATGACCCTATCTGGTTACAGGCTGTTCCCCAGCAGGCAGAACTAGAAGACACCGTCTGTATGGCTGACCCCTTGGACGAGGAAAATCTCAGCCCGGTCGCCAACCTTATCCATAAATATCCAGACCGCGTTCTCTTTCTGGTCACTAACCAATGTGCCATGTACTGCCGTTTTTGTACAAGAAAACGAAAGGTAGGTACAACGGCCATGGTTATTAAAGATACAACAATCCAGGCTGGTATCGACTATATTCGTACCACCCCCCAAGTACGCGATGTCCTCATCTCTGGCGGTGATCCATTATTGCTCAACGATGAACGACTGGAATGGATCCTCTCCCAACTCCATGCTATCCCGTCGGTTGACATCATCCGCATCGGCTCCAGGGTCCCGTGTACCCTCCCCATGCGGGTAACACCAGCATTATGCACAATGCTAAAAAAATACCATCCGCTCTACATCAATACCCACTTCAACCATCCCCGAGAAATTACCCCAGAAGCGGCCAAGGCCTGTACCATGCTGGCAGATGCAGGAATCCCTTTGGGCTGCCAAACCGTGCTTATGAAGGGCGTCAATGATGATGTTACCACCATGGCCAAATTACTTACAAAACTACTCACCATCCGTGTGAAGCCCTATTATTTATTCCAGGGTGACTTAAGCCGTGGCACCAACCATTTACGCACCTCAATTCAATGTGGCCAGAATATCATGCGCGGCCTCATCGGCCATATCTCAGGCATGGCAATTCCAACCTTTGCAGTGGATGGTCCCCATGGCAAGGGCAAGGTTCCCCTGACCCCAAACTATATCCAATCCCTTGATTCCCAGCTTGTCTTTACCAACTATCAGGGAGAAACCTGCTTTTATGATAATAGCGCTTAATTCGACTTTCACCTAACCCGCTTCAATCTGGATTTACGATTTATGGAAATCTTTATTTTTTCCTATTAACTGTAGACCGTTAATTACTAACTTCCCTTGGTTTCTAGCCGTGACAACTGCTATCCCTTTTGATGACATCCACACAGATTAAACCATCAACCTCATTGATGTCCGTTCACC
>JAOZSN010000115.1 GCA_029939635.1 Deltaproteobacteria bacterium | reverse complement strand
CTCCTTGTCAACATTAAGCTCAATGGGCAGGCCATGGCAATCCCAGCCCGGCACAAAGGGGGTCTGAAAGCCAGCCATGCGCCGAGATTTCAAAATGATATCCTTTAAAATTTTATTAAAGGCATGGCCCATGTGCAGGTGTCCATTGGCATAGGGAGGGCCATCATGGAGGACATAAAGAGGCCGATCCTTGGTGGCCTCCTGGATCTGACCATAAAGATCCTCCTTATCCCATTTCTTCAAAAATTCTGGTTCTTTCTGGGTAAGATTGGCCTTCATTTTAAAGGAGGTCTTGGGCAGGTTCAGGGTTGCCCTATAATCAAACGGCTGGTCGTCTTGTGTGGTATCAGTCATGGGTCAAGTTACGGTCAAAGTAAAAGGAGTAAGCAAAAAGTAAAACTGCCCATCTGGGCAGAAACAGCGTAAAATACCAATTCAAGGCCAATTAGCAAGGGATATGTGATTTTTTCAGCTGGAAAAGAAAAAAAATCGTGCCCTCAGGTAATAGCATGGTAGTAGTGCAGATACGATCATGCGAACAAAACAACCCAGACACTAGAAAGGATTCCCCATGACCCCAAAAGTAATTGCCATGGCAGGCAAGGGCGGCACCGGCAAAACAACCACCTCTGCCCTAATTATTAAATATCTTATTGAAAAAAAGATGACTCCCATCCTGGCAGTGGACGCCGACTCCAACGCCAACCTCAATGAGCTATTGGGTATGGATATTGGCATGACCATTGGCCAAATCAGAAAGGATCTCAAGAGTGAGATGCCGCCGGGCATGAGTCGCGACCAATTTATGGATATGAAAATCCAGCAGGCCATCATCGAAGAATCTGGCTTTGATCTACTGGTAATGGGACAACCTGACGGCCCTGGTTGTTACTGTTCGGCCAACCAATACCTGGCCATGACCATGGATCGCCTGGCCAGTAATTATCGCTACATCCTGGTGGATAACGAGGCAGGCATGGAGCATTTAAGCCGCCTTAACCTAGCTTCCATTGACCACCTGGTCATTGTCTCTGACCCCTCGGCTCGCGGCATCATGACCGCCCGCCGCATCTCAGAGATCACCACTCCCCTGGCCCTGGATGTCAAACAAAAACACCTCATTGTCAACCGTACCCCCAGCCCAATCACCCCGGAACTCGATGCCAAAATTAAGGAAGCAGTGGCTGAAAGCGATCTGCCCTTAGCTGGCATCTTCCCATCCAGCGACGAACTGATTCACCAAGAAATTACCGGCGCTTCCTATCTGGAATTATCCAGTGATGTGGATATGGTGAAGACGGCCTATGCGGCCTTTGATGTGATGTTTGCAGAAGATAGAATGTAAAGGAATAATAATGTAGAGAAGGTAAAGAAAGACTTTATGTGAAAGACAAGTACCACATTCTTTAACTTCTCTACACTCTATACATTCTTTAACTTCTGTTTTCCAACTACTTCTTCCCAGCCTTGCGTAAGGCGGCGAGAAATGGACTAAAAAGCTCGTCATACTCCCGAAAAGATTTTTTGAGGATGACCGGCAGGTCGGGCAGCTCTTTATCATTCACCACCAGGTTAACGCTCTTGACAAGGGCCTCTAAATTATAAAGAGTCTGCACCTCTTGCCCCAGCAGCACATAATAGATGGAACGCCGGGTAGACATGGGCAACTCGCACATATGCTTGTGAAATCTAGAACTCTCCAGAGAGCCTTCATAGCTTTCGTGGAGAACCACGGCGGCAAATTCGGCAAAACGCATACGCTGAATAGCGTCTGCAGCTGAATCAGGAAAGACCGATTTATACCCCAACCCCTCAAAGACTGTAGCCACGGTATTACGGGCAGGATGCGCATTAGGGATAAGGATCATCACCAGGGAAAAGTCATCCAGAGATTCCTTGTCTGCAATGGTGCCTGTACGCAGCCAACTTAAGCTGGGAGCCTGAGGCACAGCGCCAAAATTCTCAGCCCCGGCCCCCCTCTGCAGATCATCAGCACCAAGTTCAATGGGCATCTGACAATCTGGGCAGGTAAATTTCAGGTTCTTACCCTGCTTGAGCTGCAGCACGGCGCTTTTGATCTTTTCCTGGTGACCAGCACTAAACTTATGTTGGCAATAGGGACATTCCGCAATCATTTATTCTTCCTATCGGCCAAAACCGCCTTGACGGTCATGACTTTCTTGTTCCATGCTCAACCCGGCAATACTGGTGGTTGATTCACCTTGAGCCGCCTTAAGTTGATCAATTCCTCGACCCATGACATTACGCTGAGAACAGTAAGTCAGAGCCATTGCCTCTTCCACCAGAACCCGCTCAAACAATTTAAGAATATACTGGTCAAAGGTGGTCATACCCACGGCCTGACCATCGGCAATGACATCATAAAAGGTCATATCCTCTCGCTCACCACCAAGAATAAGCTCCCGGACACGTAGATTCATCTTCAAAATTTCAAAGGCTGCCACCCGACCACCACCCACCTTTGGCAACAGGCGCTGCCCCACAACCCAACGAAGGGTCTCTGCCAGACGATTCCGCACCTGGGGCTGCTCATCATGTTCAAACATACCGAGACAACGATTAATGGTAGAACCGGCATCAATCGTATGGAGGGTACTTAACACAAGGTGACCTGTTTCTGCTGCCGTGAGACCAATCTCCAAGGTCTCACGGTCACGCATCTCACCAACCAGAATAACCTTGGGAGCCTGACGCAGGGCAGCCCGCAGACCATTGGCAAAGGAATCAAAATCATTACCCATCTCCCGCTGGTTGAAGGTCGCCTTGTAATGGGGATGAGCAAACTCTATGGGATCTTCCAGGGTAATACAATGTACAGCCCGATCCTTGTTTATCTTATTGAGCAGGGCAGCCAAGGTCGTTGATTTACCAGAACCAGTGGCACCAGTAACCAGAATGAAGCCGTTGAGCGCCTCAGCCATTGTATTCATAACTACCGGAAGGTGCATAGACTCCACCGTAGGGATCTCGGTGGGTAGCTTCCTGAGGACAATGGAGATATGCCCACGCTGAAAAAAAATATTAACCCTAAAACGCGCCTTTTCACCCAAAGAGTAAGAAAGGTCACAAGAACCGTGGACAACCAAGTCCTGCAATAAGCGCTTATTACCAGCAATAAGGTTAAGGGCAAACACCTCGGTCTGAAACGGTGTAAGCGCCGCCACATCTGGCTCCACCGCCACCGGCACTAAGACACCAGATGACTCTACCTGCAACGGCTTACCAGCCGTAATATTCAGATCAGACACCCCCTTGTCAGATTCCAGCAAGGTATCGATCCAATAATTTATTTCCGCCTGCTTCACGCCAGCCTCCTCTAGTCAGTGCACAGCTGCCAAGTATCGTTTGTTAAAACGTAACAGTTTTTCATTCTACTTTCTCAGGGGACGAATAACAACCTTCCTTTTGGGTACCATAAAAAAGAAACGCCCTGTCTCATTCATCTCTCCGGCCACCTTTCCAGCCCCGTCTCCCTGGCCGACAAAAAGATCAAGACGTCGTGCACCTTTAATGGCCGAGCCTCGGTCATGATTGGCAACCAGTCGCGTCAAACCCCGAGGCTCGCCACCAGCAGGCAGACTACTTTGCAACCAACCCAACCCACCAGAGGCGTACTGTTTCGCATCAAGGGCTACAGAACGTCCAGCAACAAGGGACTGCCCCACGGCCCCAGGTGGACCTGATAACGACAGAGGAGGTAACGGCAACGAGAGGGAAAAAAATATATAGCGTTCATTTTGCTGCAAAAGAGGAGTCACCTCCCAGGGGTGCTCGGCAAGATAGGCCTTGATGGTGGCCAGAGAAACATCATCTCGTGCCATTTTACCCTGCTCAATAAGAATTTTCCCTATACTATTATATGCTCGGCCATTATCTGCGGCATAATGAAGACGGCGCACGCTACCATCAGGCAATTTGACCAATGCTGAACCCTGCACATGGACAAAAAAAGCATCAAGGGCATTGGAAAGATAGACTACCTCCTGGCCCTGCAACAACCCTTCCTCCTCAATCTGGCGTCGGCTGGCCTGGCGTAGCGCCCCTGTCGGCACACCATAGATGGGAGAAGTAAACATGGGAGTAGGCTGTAAAGAACCTTGCAACAACGGCTCATAATAGCCTGTTACCAGCATGGGACCCGCCTGACAAAAATCAAAATTCTCCAGGAGATAACCAGCCAACCCATCACCGCCCCTCTCTTGCAAGCAGAGAAGCAACTGGGCCATGGCATCATCCATATCTGCCACAGTGACCTGCCCGTCACATACAGGCAGCATCTGCTGGCCGGGACGCCCCTTATAGTAGAGGCGACTCTGCTCAATGGCTTGACGCAGGGAACTAGAGTCTAAATCATCCTGCAACTGCTCTGCTGTCAGCGACACATAGGTGAACCTAGCCTCGGACGTATCAGCCGCCCAGAGGGGCAGAATCCACGTCGCCACAGAGACAAAACAGAGGGCAGTAACAAGGCTTACTTTTTTCAGTAAATCTCCTAACATTTCACTATAATACCATACCTGGCCCAAAAACCAGTTGAAAAACCCTTGACAAAAATCAGAGAAAAACCGCACAATAAAAAGTTACCATTCCTTCCCCAAAAAATCCGTTTTCCCTTGACCGAACAGCCCCTCGCTGGTATGTGAATGCAAGTAAAACTACTTAGGTAGTTGTACTTGCGCATAATTACCTGTAATTTTGTAGCATAAAAATCTTATATAATACATTTTAACTATCACTAATTTCCGTCAATTTAAAGAGGAGACATAATGAGCGAAGATAGCAAAATTGAAAGCCTAATGACCGAAAACCGCGTTTTTGAGCCTCCCGCATCCAGCGATGCCTATATCAAAAACATGGACGAATATAATGAAGTCTACAAGCGCTCCATCGAAGACCCTGAAGGATATTGGGGAGAGCGGGCCGAAGAGCTGATCAGCTGGGACAAAAAATGGGACACCGTCCTTGATGCCGACATGTCCACCCCAGATATCAAGTGGTTTGATGGCGGCCAACTTAACGTCTCCTATAACTGCCTTGACCGCCACGTAGAAAATGGTAAAGGCGACAAGCCAGCCATTATCTGGCAGGGTGAGCCGGAAGATGACTCCATCACTTATACCTACAAAGAGCTACAGAAAGAAGTATGCCGTTTTGCCAATATCTTGAAAAGCCATGGCGTAGGACGCGGAGACCGCGTCTCTGTCTACCTACCCATGATTCCAGAGCTGGCCATCACCCTGCTGGCCTGTACCCGTATCGGCGCCATCCACTCCGTGGTTTTTGCTGGTTTTTCTGCCCAAAGTCTGCGCAGCCGTGTCCAGGATTGTGAGGCCAAGGTTGTGGTTACTGCTGATGCCGTCATCCGCGCCGGCAAGACCATCCCACTCAAGGGTAACGCTGACACCGCCCTGGAAGAGTGTGACACCGTACAAAAAAGCATCGTTGTCAAGCGTGGCGGCAATGCAGTAAATATGCAGGAAGGCCGTGATCTCTGGTGGCATGAGGAGATGGCAAAGGATGGCATCAGCGATGAGTGCACCCCTGAGTCCATGAATTCAGAGGATATGCTCTTCATTCTCTACACCTCTGGCTCCACCGGTAAACCAAAGGGTGTTGTACACACCACTGGCGGCTACCTGACCTATGCAGCCCATACCTGTCAATGTGTCTTTGACCTCAAGGATGATGATATCTACTGGTGTACCGCTGATATCGGCTGGATCACAGGTCACAGCTACATCCTTTACGGCCCCTTGGCCTTAGGTGCCACCTCCTTGATGTTTGAGGGCGTACCCACCTATCCTGGACCAGACCGCTTCTGGCAGATTGTTGAAAAGTACAAGGCAACCATCTTCTACACCGCCCCCACCGTTATCCGGGCCCTCATGCGTGAAGGCGAGGATCCCATCAAAAAGCATGACCTTTCATCCCTGCGCCTCCTTGGTTCCGTTGGCGAGCCCATCAACCCAGAGGCCTGGATGTGGTACCACACCAACATCGGCGGCGGCAAACTGCCCATCGTTGATACCTGGTGGCAGACGGAGACCGGCGGCATCATGATCTCTCCCCTGCCCTTTGCCACCCCCCTTAAGCCCGGCTCCGCCACCTTACCCCTGCCTGGCATTGATGTAGCCGTCTATGACGAGGAAGGCAATGAAACCGGCGTTAATGAGGGTGGCCACCTGGTTGTCAAACAACCATGGCCCGGTATCCTACGCGGTGTATTTAAAGATCCAGCTCGTTACAAAAAGACCTATTTCTCTCGTTACGACAACACCTATGACCCAGAGGACGGTGTACGCCGCGACAAAGATGGCTATTTCTGGATCATGGGCCGCCTTGATGACGTTATCAATGTATCTGGTCATCGTCTGGGCACCGCAGAGATTGAGTCTTCCCTAGTCTCCCATACTGCTGTGGTTGAGGCCGCTGTTGTTGGCGCCCCCCACGACATCAAAGGTCAAACCATCTACGCCTATGTCTCCCTGAAGGCTGATATAGAGGGTACTGATGAGCTGCTCAAAGAACTGCGCACCCATGTTCGCAGTGAGATTGGCCCCATTGCCTCCCCTGAGTTCATTCAGTTTTCCGATGGCCTGCCCAAGACCCGTTCAGGCAAGATCATGCGGCGTATCTTGCGCAAGATCGCTGCTAACCAGGATGATTTTGGTGACACCTCTACCCTGGCAGATCCTTCTGTTGTTGATATCCTGGTACAAGGAAAGAAGGATATGAACAAGTAAGATTTTTAGTAGATCTTCCGTTCGCAAAAAGGGGATCCATGTCAGCTGACATGGATCCCCTTTTTTTGTGCAAACTTTCACCAACTCTATTTATTGTTAACTTTCATGTTGACAGTTGCCCCAGAAAGGCGTGTAATACACAGCCCGAGACCAACTCCAGTCGTCAGCTATACATCAACGAAACTACTTCAGACTATAGTACTAAAAATATGCCAGACTCTGAATCCTTTGCCAAATGGCAAGCCGCCTATACAAACGCCTTTCGACCAGCCAGCGTGGGTCGTCTCATCAAGGGCACCATCCATAACCTCAATGGTGTTATCCAGGCCTTTTCCATGCAAACCGAACTCTTTGAGATGATGTTTGCAAAAAGCGACAGACAACTGGTTGAGGCCTTACAGGGTATCACTGACGAGTCGGCCCGGGAACTGGTGGAATCCACCCGGAAACTTTTACAAAAACGCCAGGCCATGCTGGCACGCATGGAAGAAAAGATTACCTACAGCCAGCAGTTGCTCAACACCACCATGCAAATCGCTAATGCCAGCGGTGAGACAGAAGCCGTGTCCTTAACCAAGCTCCTGGAAGACATTATCGCTTTCTTCCAGTCAGACATGTTTTTTAAACATAAGGTGAAGGTGAACAGTGAATTTAAGGCATCCCTACAGATCATGGAGCGCCAACCACTCTGTATCATTATGCTCTGCCTCATGGAAAATGCCATCGAGGCCATGCAGGATAATCCGGCAGTGGAGCCATGTTGCACCTTAGCCAGTTACAGTGAAGACAACCACCATTTCATTGAAGTATCAAACAACGGCCCAGAACTGGCGGCAGAATTGACTGAAGACATATTCCAACCCTTCTTCTCAACCCGAGAAAACAAGACTGGCCTTGGCCTCTATCTGGCCCGCCAGATGGCCGCCTCCTACCAGGGAGAACTCAGCTTCACATCCTCCCCCCAACAGACAACCTTCCGCCTGACCTTGCCAAACCAGGATATATAACAGTGCCCAGCCTCCAAAGCAGTGGTTGCCTCTATGTGGTCGCAACCCCCATCGGCAACCTGGAAGACTTGACCATCCGTGCCGCGCGCATCTTAGGCGAGGTGGACCTTATTGCTGCTGAGGACACCAGGGTATCACGCAAACTCCTCAACCATATAGGTATCGCCACCCCCCTTGTCAGTCATTACAAGGGCCAAGAGGCCCGACAATCAGCCGGGCTAGTAAAAAAACTCCTCCAAGGCCAAACCATTGCCCTGATCTCCGATGCCGGCACACCAGCCATTTCTGACCCAGGTTCCCGCCTGGTCCATGACTGCCACGAGGCCAACATCAAGGTCATCCCCATCCCTGGCCCCTCAGCCCTCACCAGCCTGACCTCCGTGGCTGGCCTGCCAGAGGGTGGCTTTATCTTTCTTGGCTTTCTACCCTCAAAAAAAGGCCAGCGTCGCAAGCTCCTCACCCGCTATAGCCAGGAGGAGCTGCCCCTGATCTTCTATGAGTCCCCCCACCGCATTATTGCCAGCCTCAAGGATGTCGAATCTATCCTGGGGAATCGCCCTGCCTGCCTGGGCCGCGAGCTCACCAAGCTCCATGAGGAAATCCTAGCCATGCCAGTGGGTGAGGCCCGAGCATTCCTGCAAAATCGTGCCACCATCAAGGGTGAATTTGTCGTGGCCATCCACGGTTGCGAGACTGAAGAAATCAGCAGCGAGGAGGATGTGGAACAACTCCTAATCATGCTCCATGCTCAAGGAAACCTCTCAATGAAGGATGCGGTGAAGAAATTAAGCCGAGACTTGGGCCTGTCTCGTTCAGAGGTCTACAAAATAGGCCTGCAGGTGTGGAAGAAAGACGAATAGAGAGGTACTAAAGAAACAAACCATCACAGGTAGAGAGAGCTGTAGACTGACAAGAAATTGAAGGATAGGATACCCTCAACAATACTGATCAAAAACTTTCCTTAACCATCCGCATGCGAAAGAGTATTCCTCCCGTTATCTTTGGAGGCATAAAGAGCCTTGTCTGCACGTTCAATGAGTTCTTTTTCAGAAATAACCTGAGAGCCCATAGTAGCTACCCCAAGGCTAATGGTAACATAATCAGCTGTCTTACTGGCTTTGTGCGGAATTTGTAATTTTTCCACAGCAGCCTTCAAAAACTCAGCGACGACCAGTGCCCCTTTGCTCGAGGTTTCCGGGAGAATGACGACAAATTCTTCACCTCCATACCTGGCCACCAAATCAGTAGGACGACTTACCACCGAGTTCAACGCCTGAACCACCTGTTTTAAACAGCTATCACCAACCTGATGGCCGTAGGTGTCATTGTAGAGTTTAAAATGATCAATATCACACATGATCAAAGACAATGCCGTTTTTGTACGTCGACAGCGTAACCATTCCCGATGGAAGATTTCGTCAAAATACTTTCGATTGGCTATCTGCGTAAGCCCGTCAATATCTGATTGTTTTTTTAGACTATCCGTAAGATGAACTATTCTCCTGCCAAAGCCTACAATAAGTAACACTCCCGCAGACAATATAAAAAAGTGACTAAAAATAAGGGCGGTTGTATTTTTTCTTTGAATTGGAAAAGTAACACTGATTCCACCTCGTATATCACCTTCCTGGTATCCTTGCTTTTTATGACACTGGAGGCATGCTAGTTCAGTGACAAGGGGAACCATAAAATGAAACAATTCTTCATTGTCGCCCTGACGAGAAAAATGATATTCTTCTAACGGGCTTTTTTCAAAGCTCTGTAATGCAACTCTTTCCCATGGAGCAGGCTCATTCCCAGGATTAATTGGCTTCATACTTGTCAGATGAAATTTTACCTGCCCTTGCTCCTTGGCAATCTCAGAAATCATACGAGTCATTAAAGCAGGGTTAATTA
>JAOZSN010000253.1 GCA_029939635.1 Deltaproteobacteria bacterium | reverse complement strand
CAGCACTGCATGAAACCAGGGCCAGGTAGAGAATTCTCCCATTTATTGTTTTTTTCATCTCCTCACAACCTCCTTTTTTTGTACTACATTTCACTTTACGCGACCCTTGCTCTCTCGTGCCAGATCGCACTAACCTTGCCTTTATATTCCCAAAAAGTATCACTCGCTCTTATGCTCTCCAACAACCAGCGACCAGTAACTTTGACGGCAGGAATTAAACGGCAGGAGTTGTTCCTCATCTTTTTTTACTCTAAATAAGAGATAGACTAAAACTATCTTTACTGCAAAGATTTAAATTTGTTGCAATTATAGTGCCGCCCGTCAAAAAAACAAGCAAGATAATATCTTGCTATTCGGCCAGAGGGTAATAGCAGCTAGGTTTTGCCATTATTGTGTGACTCCGCCTACGGTAAGGAACTGTAAAAAAAACAAACACGACTCGTCAGATTCTGAACACCAAGGCCACCAGAAACTGACCACTATATTTAATTCCAAGGGTTTGAAAGTTTATAATCAGTAATCTTTTTGCGAAGAGTCGTGGGAGAAACAGCCAGTTGTCTGGCAGTTTTACTAATATTCCACTGGAGCTGATTAAGGGTGGTTTGCACATGCAGCTTCTCTGCCTCAGCCAGGGTTACTGGGGCCTTTGTTGCGGTGGAGATGGTATGTTGCCCTTTGTCAAAACAGATATCAGCAGCTGCCAATTGCTTTTCTGTGGTCAGCGCCATAGCACGGGTTAAGGCATTTTCCAGCTCACGGATATTACCAGGCCAAGAATAACTCAACAGCTTGGCAATGGCCTCTTTTGTGCAGTGGGGAGACGAACAATCAAACTGCCGCGAGATCCTTTTCAGCAAAATGTCAACCAACAGGGGAATATCTCCCAAACGCTCACGCAGGGGTGGAAGATAGAGGCTGGAAACAGCAATACGGTAAAAAAGATCCTTCCTAAACCTTCCTCCATCAATCAATTTTTCCAAATCCCAATGGGTGGCGGAGATGAAGCGAGCCTGAAAGGCAATGGGCTCTAGCCCCCCCACCCGCACAAACTGTCCCTCCTGTAAGACGCGTAAGAGCTTACCTTGCAGGTCAAGGGGCATATCTCCTATCTCATCTAAAAACAGTGTCCCTTGCCCCGCATACTCCAGCTTACCGATTTTCAGCTGATCTGCTCCGGTAAATGCCCCCCTTTCATGACCAAAAAATTCACTTTCCAACAGGGAGGGAACCACAGCTGAACAATTTATCGCAACAAAGGGTTGCGTGGCATCTCGGGCATCATGGAGAATTTGAGCAGCCAATTCTTTGCCTGTACCGCTCTCCCCCTGGATGAGCACTGGAATTGTGCTGCGGGAAAGCAGACCAATTTTTTTATGAAGATCAATGATATCAGGATGCAGACCAACAATATTTACCTGGCTAAAGTCAGCCTCAACTATGCTCCTAGTCGTAACTTCCTTTTCGGGCTGAGACCGATTGCCCTTCACCCGCTCAAGCATGGCGTAGATATCATCCATATCAAGTGGCTTGCGAAGATAGTCAAAGGCACCTTCCCGCATGGCCTGTACAGCTATAAGGTTGTCAGATTCCCCGGTCATAACGATAACAGCTGGTGAGATATCAGTGCTGACAAGGGCAGGCAGAGTCTGTAGACCACTCTGGTCAGGAAGATTAATATCAAGAAAGACCACCTCAGGACTAAAGGAGTGAAGGGCTTCCCGCCCTGCCTGAGCAGAGAAGGTCGTTTGCACCTCATGCTGTTGCAGATCCAGAGAAACCTGCATAGACCGACATAAGGCCTGATCATCATCTATTATTAATATTTTCATCCAACTCTTTCCATTCAGTACGGTAAAAAAACAAGTATCACCAACTCTTGCAACAAGATATAATCTTAGCAAAATACATGCCCCTCTGCCATTTTTTTCATATTTGACAGAAATAGCCAATATTGCTATTATCAACTAGTTAGTGTCTGTCCAGAAATAGGTCATTTTGTTCGAGATCAAGGGACAGTGAAAATTAAAAAGCGCAGCATATTAGTGATATGTGAGCATTTTTCATTTTTGCTGTGACACAGAGATCGGACAAAAGGGCCATTTCTGGATAGGCACTAGTTAAATTTAGCTCTCTAGTAGTCTCTCCACTACTCTAAATTCAGCGAAATCTACTTGGTAGACCTCATCTTTCTTTACCAATCCTATTTTTTTAGATAACTTTATTAATGATCAGGCAGCCTCTCTTTTCTGCTGTTTTGCAACACAATGTCACGGTCATAATTGTATTGCGCTGCCTTAGGGCAGTAGCCACTATTTTTAGAGGATAGTATCAGGATGATGAAATATTCCACGTTTATCAAGGTTTTCTTGCTGACCCTGTTTTTTTCTATTTCAACCTTTCTCTGTAGCAGTTCAGCTGAGTCTTTCCCCTTTCGCACCATTGCTCCTGGTGACAGCATCCCCGATTTCGGTATGACCGAGGTAGGGGGAGGTAGCACCTCTTTAGTGCCTGCCATGCAGGGCAAACACGCCATTGTTTTTTTCTGGGGCGGTGATATTGCGCAA
>JAOZSN010000252.1 GCA_029939635.1 Deltaproteobacteria bacterium | reverse complement strand
GGCAATACAGCCAAATTGGGTCGCAGACAAAAAGGTAAAGGTTCTGGTACCATCAGGAGCGGTCTGAACAAAGACCCGAGAGTCGGCGGGCAAACGATCTACAAAGAACTGAATATCCTCATCATCCAGGTCTACCTCAGGCAGACTGCGGACAAAGATATCATAGATATCCACGGTGTCACATCCTCCCCAAAAGAACCAGGAGTCAATGGTGGCAATGGCATCATCCACCTCAACGGTTTCCACTACCAGGGCCTGAATGGTATCAATGGCCTGGTTAAGCTCGGCCTCTTCACCAGCCCAGGCCAACGGGGCACAGAGCAGACAACCAGCCAGGGTCAACAGCAGGATCATTTTCTTCATCTTTTTCTCCTTGTCAAAATTTTCAAGCATGGCTTGGCCCAAGACGGCCCAAGCCCCTATGGTCAGCTAATGCTTACCATAGTTGTTACGGAGAGAAAAGTGTAAAAATATCAGGTAGTTATACTTATAGAAACTCAGACATCCAACTCATCGCCCGTGACAAACTGCTCATAATTGGCAATATAGATCTCGGAAAGAGTCAGAAAGGCAGTAACAATGAGGGGGCCATAAATAATGCCCAAGATACCAAAAACCGACAGACCTCCCAGGATGGCCAGAAAAACCAGGATGGTATGCATCTGCACCCGATTGCCCACTAATTTAG
The DNA here is from genome assembly GCA_029939635.1 of Deltaproteobacteria bacterium. Classification (GTDB taxonomy): domain Bacteria; phylum Desulfobacterota; class Desulfobulbia; order Desulfobulbales; family SURF-16; genus JAOZSN01. Next base: position 1,904 of record JAOZSN010000252.1, on the reverse strand, counting down.
GTTTTAACAAATACTCGACAATCATAGAGAGGAAGATATAAAAAACAGCTAACCCAACCCCGGCCAGCAACTTCCCCTGGATGATGAGAATCACTGCTGCCGGCCCCAGGATGACCCCTACCCCCACAATGGGCAAGAAGGCCAACACCCCCATTATACAGCCCCAGAGCAGCGGCGAGCCCAGGCCCAAAACAGCAAAGGCCAAGCCACCTAAGACCCCTTGTAGAACCCCACAAATACCGTTGCCCACCAAGATGGCCCCGGCGATCCTCTCAAATTTACGGATCAGGAGGCGATCATGGTTATTGGGTAAAGGGGAGAGGTGGAGAAGAAAATTGACCAACTTTTCCTGCTCGATGAGCAGAAAAAAGATGATGAGAATCATCATCATAAATTGCAAAATAAAGGTAATGATATTACCCGCCCAGATCGAGGCCTGGTTATAGATGAACATGGCAATGTCCGTACTGAAATCAGACAAGGTGCTGGAAAACTCATCCATCTCCAATACCACCCCGTAACCAGCCAGCAGCCCCTCTAGCCGAACAAAGAGGTTATTGGTCTGGATATAATTGGTAACGGTCTCGGCAATATTGGTTCCCCGGGTGGCCTGAAAGAGCTGATAGGCCTCTGAAGAGAGCGCGGCCACGAAAAAAATTATCGGCACAAAGACCAACACCACGATAAGACTACAGGTAACCAGAGAGGCAAAACTGGTGGACAGGTGGCGACAGAGATATAGATAAACCGGCTTGGCAATAGAGGTAAGCAGGTAGGAAAGAATCAACAGGGAGAAAAAAGGCCATAACAGCCGCAGCAAGAGCAGGATGGACAGCACAAACAGAATAATAAAATAGATGAGTACAAGGCTGTTTGGTCGTCGTGACGGCATAGGATAATGACTAAGGTATTGGGAAAATTAGGAAGAAAGTACTATAGCAGATCAAGGCAAAATGTACAGGTCGTAAAGTCATTTAGAAAATGGGCAAGGGCTCATCCTGCTCAAAATTGTTTCACCGCTGCCCTGACTACCCCCCAAATCTCACAGTCAGACTCCTCTGCCACATCCACTGCCGGATAATCAGGGTTTTCCGCCAGTAACTGCCAACCCTGCCCACCCTTGACCAATCTCTTAACTGTGAATTCACCATTAATGACGGCAATAACAATCTTGCCACTCACCGCCTCTAATGAACGGTCAACAACCAGGATATCATCATGATTAATCCCAGCGCCAATCATGGAGTCACCATTGACCCGGACAAAAAAGGTAGCGGCCTGATTTTGGATCAACAACTCATTGAGATCCAGCTTATTCTCCAGATAATCCTCGGCCGGAGAAGGAAACCCAGCCGATACCCCGGTAGCAAACAGGGGACGCAGCAGACGCTCCTGCGGACTGAAACGATAAACTGCGGCTACAGTATGCCCTATGGGCCTGTTGGGGCGTGCTTCCGGCACCATCACCCCAGCCCCTTCATCAATAATCACCGGCAGCATTCCTCTCCACTTGGTCCAGTAACTCCTGTCGAAAATCCTCATCCTCAATCAGCCGACGAGCAATAACCTCACAGAGACCGGCTGCCAGCCCTACTTGCCCCTCATAGGCCATATCCACCTGCAGGCCATCTACAGTTTCTTGCAATAATAACGCTGCCTGCTGATCTGCCAGTTTTACTTCAGTCATCATTTCTTCCTTTTTTTAGAGGGTGACTAGACCGTACTCCCTTAACAAAGGGATAAGGGCTGAATTGATTATAGCACTACCAGCCCTGGTGTCTCGAAAAAAGGTAAGATATCAGCTACCATTTGACATCCTCCGCTCGTGTTAATACTATTAACGGCACCAAGACAATGATATTTAAGCAAAATAATATCAAAAGTGTTACAGTTGCTATGATGGA
>JAOZSN010000114.1:9632-9786 GCA_029939635.1 Deltaproteobacteria bacterium | reverse complement strand
ATGGTACCAGCAATTTTGGCACCGTGGCAGCTAGTGGTACCAATATTACCCTGGTGGATGGTGATGATATTGTTCTTGGTAATATCTCCGCGGCTAATCTTACTGCCACGGCTGGTGGGTCTGGCACCATTACGGACAGTGGTAATGTCGTGGT
>JAOZSN010000114.1:8579-9532 GCA_029939635.1 Deltaproteobacteria bacterium | reverse complement strand
TCAGCGATAACGGTAATGTTCAGGTTACTGGCTCCGCTACCCTTGATAGTAACGGCAATGATATAATCTTGGATTCTGTAGGTAATGATTTTACTGTCGTGCATAGTACTGCCACTGCTGCTTCAGTTACCCTGGTTGATAGCAACTCGTTAGTACTGGGCAATAGCACGGCTGCTAATTTTACTGCCACGGCTGGTGGGTCTGGCACCATTACGGACAGTGGTAATGTCGTGGTCAGCAACACCACGACCCTGACGGCACTCGGTAATGATATTACCCTTGATTCTGCAGGTAATAATCTAAATATATTGACTGTCAATGGTGATAATGTCACGGTGGATGAACCAAATGCCCTGGTGCTTGGCAACTCAAATATCACCGGCAATCTGCAGATCACCACCACTGGTACTCTCAGCGATAACGGTAATGTTCAGGTTACTGGCTCCGCTACCCTTGATAGTAACGGTAATGATATAATCTTGGATTCTGTTGGTAATGATTTTACTGTCGTGCATAGTACCGCCACCGCTGCTTCAGTTACCTTGGTTGACAGCAACTCTTTAGTACTGGGCAATAGCACGGCTGCTAATTTCACAGCCACGGCTGGTGGGACTGGCACTATTACGGACAGTGGTACTGTTGTGGTCAGCAACACCACGACCCTGACGGCACTTGATAATGATATTACCCTTGATTCTGGTGGCAATGATCTTAACATCCTGGCTGCTAATGGTGCCAATGTCACGGTGGTTGAACCAAATGCCCTGGTGCTTGGCAACTCAAATATCACAGGCAATCTACAGATCACCACTACTGGCATGCTCAGCGATAGTGATGCTGTGCTGGTCAGCGGTAACACCGTCCTGAACAGCAACGGCAATGATATTGTCTTGAACTCTGTTGCGAATGATTTTACCACGATACAGAGTACAGCCACTGGCGCATCGATTACC
>JAOZSN010000114.1:0-8569 GCA_029939635.1 Deltaproteobacteria bacterium | reverse complement strand
TCTTGTCCTGGGTAACACCAACGCTGCCTCCCTTAATGTCAGCGCCGGCGGCCCCATTACCGACTCTGGCGTCCTCAGTATCAGCAGCTTTACTTCTCTGACAGCAACAGGCAGTGATATAATTTTGGATTCGGCTGCCAATGACCTGGATACCATTCAACTAAGTGCTCAAAATGTCCAGCTGCGTGATAGTGATGATATTGATTTGGGCACGTCATCTTTAAGCGGCAATCTGACTGTATTCGCGAATAATGGCATCTCAACCAGTGGTAATGTAACTGCAACTGGGGCAGTGGTTCTTGATGCTGATTTTGACAATAATGGTAGTGGTATCTTTGATCATAATACGACATTGAGTACTTCTGCTGATGTCACAATAACAGCAGCGCAGATGGCCATTGATGGGACTATTAATAGTGGCACAGGCACCATAACCCTGCTTAATTCTGTGGTTGGTGGTGGATTTGATCTGGGTTCTGCTGGCAGTGGAGTGGGTAATACGGTTGAGTTGGCTGACAGCGAGCTTGACCAACTCGTCGCGGCTGAGGTTATTATTGGCTCCAGTGGTACAGGTGATATCACTCTTTCTGCTGATATTGCCTTGGCGCAAAGTGATACGCTGTCCCTTGTTACTGGGGCAGATATTTCCCAGAATAATGGTACTTCCCTCCAGGAAACCACCCTTAATCTCAATGCTGGCGGTGATGCTATTTTAACCCAAGCCAGTAATGATGTCTCTCATCTGAATGTCACCGCAACAAATAGTAGCTTTGTGGATAGTAATGACCTGGTAGTTGGCGACTCTACAGTCTCTACCATGCTAGTAACCACTGGAGGTGCCCTCAGTCAAAATGGTTCTTTGCAGGTGGCTAACCTCGGTGTTCAAGCTGGAGGTGAAGTTCTGCTCACTGATAGCGGCAATGCCTTAGAAAATTTGGCCATTTTGGCACCAAATCAACGCATTCAGGTGGCAGAGAGCGATGGCGGTTTTACCATTGGTACGGTGGGGGGAATTAGTGGTATCACCGGTGGTGCTCTGACCCTTAATATCTTTGGCCTCTCCACCATGATGCCAGGAGGCCTGGTGTCCGGACTTATTGATGTCTCCTCCTTGGATATCTTTGTCAATGGTATGAATTTGAACGGTTCCATTGGCGGCTATACCGACGAAGATGCCTTGAATTTAATTAATCTCCTTGGTCTGGGTTCTGGCCCCTATGAGTTTAATGGTATGGAGTTACTGCCCACGGAGAGAGAATTTGCCTATGTTCCCAGTCTGTTGGGCCAAGACTTTTTTGCTCCTCCAATGACCAGTAAGTCAATCACTTCACGGCCCGTACGACAACGGGTTAATTACGGTCAGGGTGCGTTTTATTCTGATCTTGGCAAGGCCTCTTTTCTCACCAATGCCTTTGTACCTGTTCAGCAGTTATTGAACCAGGAACAAGGAGTAGAAGATCTGTGATGCTGAGTCGACTTATACAAAAGACGGTTTTTATCCTGGTGGTTACCACAGCTTGTCTGGTCGTGGCTGCCACTGAGGTTAATAAAATAACCGTCTTTTATTACAGTACCGAGACCATGGTGAGTAATTATGTCTCGTTGAAACGAGAGTTTGATCGCAGCCTGGCAAGTCAGGGGGATTTCTCCTTCCAGCCTATTAGTCATGCCACAACCTTTGAAGAGGTGGCCAAGGCTAATCCTGATGCTCTTTTATTGCTCACCAGTTGGCATCTTAAAAAACTCCAAAAAGAAATGGATCTCTTCCCCATCCTGGTGGGAGAGCGCCAAGGACAGAACAGCCAGAGCCATATACTTACTACCAATAAAGAAAATCAACAGGGTTCTGATCTTAAAGGGGTGACCATTGCCACGGCCTATAGTGCTGATTTTGCCCGGACTATTTTGTTGGATGCCTTAGGTAGGGATCAAGGTTTTCTTGTTGACTCTTTTCATCTTCTTGTGGTGCCAAAAGATCTGGATGCCTTGATGTCTGTTCGTTTTGGTATGGCTCAGGCAGCCTTGTCCTCTGAAAGCAGTTTTGTTTCTTTTCAGCAGATGAACCCTGCCCAGGAAGGACGGTTGCATGTGGTGGGGCGTGGAGAACAAACCCTGTTGCCCATCCTGGCCAGTAGTAGACAGATTCTCCCCTCAGCCCAGCAAGAGGTGGTGGCCATTCTCCGTCATATGGCTGATAATGTTGCGGGGAAACATAAGCTACAGATGTTGGGCATTGACGGTTGGCAATCTTATGCCCTAATCGGCGCTGGGGGTGAACGATGAAACATACATTGTTTACCTTACCGCTGGTCATGATTGTCCTCATTACTGCTATTTTGTCTGTACCTGCGCAGACAAAGGAACGAAGTTATATGGTTATCAGCAGTGATGCCTCTATTGCCAAGTATCGCCAAAACCAGATGGAATTTAGTGGTGGCATGATTGGAGCCAGTGTGGAGATTGATTTGGCTCGAACAGCTATGGATGTGACGGCCTTGCAAAAAATGCTGGATAGAGATCAGCCAGAGGTAATTTATACGGTTGGCTCTCGAGCTTTTCTTTTGGCCAGTAAGGTAGAAGCAAAGGCTCCTATTATTTTCACCTCTGTGGTTAATTATCGACGATTGCCCTTAATAAATACAAGCTTTGGAATTGCCGGCGAGCTGCCAGCTGCCATGCAGTTGACCCTTTTTCGCCATTTTTTCCCTAAGTTGACCACCATTGGTATCGTCTACAGTGGTCAGTATAATGAACAGTGGTTCCGTAAAGCCGCACAGGAGGCCCGTAAGATGGGGGTTCGGCTGGTTGGGCGTAAGATCGCCTCTCCCCAGGGTTTGACACGGTCACTTGCCACCCTATTACCCCAGGTGGATGCCCTCTGGTTGGTGGCTGACCCCCTGGTTTTTTCCTGCCAGTCAGCGGTTGAAGATATTTTTAGCGCAGCAGACAAGGAACAGGTAGCGGTATTGACCTATAGTAAGGCCTTTCGACCCTTTAAACCCACCCTGATTGTAGCTGTTGATGATCCCACGGTAGGGCGTCAAGCCGCTGTTCTTGCCAGCAGGTTGGTTGGAGGTGAGCGTCCTGCCATGCAGGTGCAACCACCGGCCGGTTCTTCCATCCTTCTTGACATGGCCAAGGTGGAGCAGTACGGTTTACAGCTTAACAGCACAGCATTGGCCTCGGTTAACGAGTTGTTAGAATAGTGAAGAAACAACATACTAAACATACATGCCCCCTCAACCAGACATAGAACATTCTGCCACTACAGCAAAAAAGGCCTTTGGATTACGCTGTAACTGTACCCTGCGGCAGCGTATTTTGCTCACTATGCTATTGGTTATTGCTTCTTTGGTCATTTTGCTGACAGCATTACAGATTTCTGCTCAGAAGACGTTTCTTAACGAGGCTCTCTATAATCATAATGACCTGGAACGAAGCCATTTCAATACCTGGTCTGAGGGTATTGCTTCCACCCTTAGTGGCCAGGTGGAAAACTCTTTGGCCTCATATAATTTTTCACTCCTCACCTTGTTGCTGCAAGAGGCTATTTCAGGAGAAGATAACTTTATTTTTGCCATTGTCATTGATAGTGATGGTAAACCAGTATTTACATCAGGAAACAAGGAAGTTGCTACCTTGGCTTTGGCCAATCATATTTTGGCTGCAGCAAAACCTACTGAATTGACGAAGGAACTCTATGTTCAAGGTGAGTACCATCATCTTTTGCAACGCACTACTATAATTCAGTTTTCCTCTACGCCATGGGGAGAACTTCGGCTCGGTTTTTCCCTGGATGGTTTAGATGCTAAGATGGTTCAGGCTCAGGATCGCATTAATATCCAGGTCCGTGAGATGATCATTCGTTCTGTTTTGGTTGCCTGTCTCTTTGTTTTGCTTAGTACTCTGCTGGCAGCAATAATTTCTTCTAAGATTACCAAACGTCTGGCTAAGCTCACAGATATTGCCCATGAATTATCACGGGGGAATTTTCAGGCTAGTTCTGTGCTTTCTCCCTCTTCCTCCCAAGATGAAGTTGGGGTGTTGGGCGATGCTTTTATTGAAATGAGCGTGGGGTTACAAAAAAGTCATGAACGTATTGAAGAATACAGTCACTCATTGGAACAGCAAGTTGATGAACGCACCAGAGAGTTGAGCGCAGCCTACCATGAGCTCAAGGAAAGCCAGAATCAGCTTATTCAGGCAGAGAAGATGGCTTCATTGGGGCAGTTGGTGGGAGGTGTGGCCCATGAAATTAATACTCCCATTGGGATCGGCGTTACTGCTGCCACCCATATGGAGGAGGCCACTCAGCATCTGGCTGCAGATTTTGCCAACCAGACTATGACCAAGGCCAGCCTGGAAAACTATCTGGCCAAGTCTGGAGAGGCTGTACATTTGGTGCTTTCCAATCTGCAGCGTACCAGCGAGTTGGTGGCTAACTTCAAGCAGGTCTCGGTAGACCAGGCCAGTCATGAGCAGAGGCTCTTTAATCTCAAGGAGTATATTGATTCTATTATCGTGAGCTTGGGGCCGCGCTTGCGCAAATCTCCGGTACAGGTGGAGGTGGAATGTGCTGATGATATTTTAGTTAACTCCTATCCTGGCGCCTTTGCGCAGGTGCTGACCAATCTAATTATTAATAGTCTCCTCCATGCCTTTGGCGTTGGGGAAGATGGTGTTATTACAATTTCTGCCCGGCAAAAGTCACAGCAGGCCACAGTTATCTACCATGACGATGGTCAAGGTATTAGTCCTGATCATATCGATCAGGTGTTTGACCCATTTTTTACCACCAAACGTGGTGAGGGCGGCAGCGGCTTGGGGCTGCATATTGTCTATAATATTATGACTCAGACCATGGGGGGAACTATTTTTTGTGAGAGTGCAGAGGGGGAAGGGACAACCTTTATCCTTTCTTTTCCTCTTGATGTAGCTTGAAATATCAACATAATCTGGAAAAAATATATGAATTTTTCTCGTGTTTTGCCGTGTAGCACACTCCTCCTCAGCGTACTTTTGCCGGGGCAGAGTGCACAAGCTCAAGATTTGGATATAGCTGAAGAGCTCAAGTGGTTGCAAGCTGAAACCGTTGTTTTTTCTGCTGCACGACGGGAAGAGAACCTCTTTACTTCCAGTTCTGCGGCCTATGTTATCACCAATGAGGATATTCGTAACTCGGGTGCTGATTCTGTGCCTGAATTGTTACGCATGGCACCTGGGGTGAATGTGGCCCGCATTAATGCCAGTCAATATGCCATTTCTATTCGTAGTTTTAATGGCCAGTATGCTGAAAAGCTGCTGGTTATGATCGATGGCCGCACCGTGTATACTCCCACCTATGCCGGGGTGCACTGGGAGGTGCAGGATATGGTGCTGGAGGATATCGAACGTATTGAGGTTATTCGAGGCCCAGGCTCCTCCATTTGGGGGGCCAATGCGGTGAATGGTGTTATCAATATTCTCACCAAGAAAGCAGATGATACCGCCGGGGGGCTGGTGGCAATTCGTGGAGGAACAGATCAGCAGCAGTCCCTTGCTCTACGCTACGGCAGTAATTCTGAACGTTTCAGTAGTCGTCTCTATGCCAAGGGTAAACATGTGGATGATATGCTGGATAATCAGTATTTACAGGATAACTGGCACCAGGGACGCATTGGTGGTCGGTTGGACTGGCAGCAGAGTAATGATACCACCTTTTCTGTGCTGGCTGATGGCTATACAACCACCATGGCAAGTAATTGGGTCACTGTGCAACCAGATACAGCACCATATCAAAGCCTCGATACCACCGACACACGGCAGGATGGCGCAAATATGGTGGCCCGCCTGCACCACCGTTTTGGGGTGAATAATGAACTAACCCTGCAAAGTTATGTGGATTATGGCAAGCTTGATATGGCCATCTTTACAGAAGAGCGCACCACCCTTGATGTTGATTTTCAGCATTTTTTGGGACTAAGCAGCCGGAATCTCCTGACCTGGGGTCTGGAATATCGCTACTCCCAAGACAAGATGGACAATACCTTTACCGTTTCTTTCCAGCCTGAAAACCTGTCATATTCGATTTTTAGCGGTTTTTTGCAAGATAAACTTGCTTTGGTGAAAGAGCGGCTCTATCTGACCATAGGGGCAAAGCTTGAACATCACCAATATACTGGTTTTGAATTCCAGCCCACAACACGACTGCTTTGGCTACCTTCCTCCTCCCAGACTGCCTGGCTTAGCGTCTCCAAGGCCAGCCGGACACCATCACGTATTAATCATGATGTTAGGGAACGATTTTACTATGATGCCACGCCTCGTTTTACTGAAATAACTGGTAACCCTGAGATTAGCTCAGAAAAATTGCTTGCTTATGAGTTGGGCTACCGCATCAGGCCTAGCCGTAAACTGGAATGTGACGCAGCTCTATTTTACAATGAGTATGAGGATCTTATCGCCATTGGCGATCTACAGGGTTGGCAGACGGTTGATGGTGTAGAAATAAATCAGGGCGGGCAGGCCAATTCCATGTCTGGTTCCTCCTGGGGTGGGGAGCTGAGTTTTACCTACGACGCTACTCTCTGGTGGCGTTTGAAGGGGAGTTATAGTTATTTAAATCTCTCCATCACTGACCCCTTTACATCCTATAATAATGATGCCCTGGTGGTGGCTGGTTCCAGTCCCCGCAACCAGGCAACACTCCTTTCGTATATGACCTTCGGGCGCCTGCATGTAAATGGGTGGCTGCGTTATGTTGATGAATTAAATACATCTACCCAGACTACGGTGGACAGTTATGTGAATATGAACCTATTCTGTTCGTACCAGCTTACTAATGATATTGAACTGGGGTTGACAGGAGAGAATATCTTTCACGATGGCCAGATTGAAGCAACGACGAGAGAGGCCACTATCCCAACAATCTGGTCAATTGCCATTACGTGGCAACATTGAAGAGCATTTGATTACCACAGAGCTCTAATCTCATAGCCTGCAAGGAAGTGCTAGCATTGTTTTTCGATGTATTGAGTTTATTCATTGTGATAAATGATGAGAGTTGTTTTTGTTGTAACATCGTTAAATCAATAAATTTGATGCCAACCTGCACGCTGCGGGTCATGCGTGCAGGTTGCTCAAGCTGTGTTGATGGGGTGATACTCACAAGCTGACAGGGTAAATTGTCGAAATATGTCTTTGCCTCGGCACAGAGTAGGCCTATGTTGAAAGAGGGAGGCAGTATGTAATCTCTACTGCGTAGCACTCGAAAGCGCAAACCTCCCATACTGATGTTTTCTACCTGGCCAAACCCTTCGCTGTCATAGACGATAAGGTTTTCCTTGGCCTGATAGCGTTTATGCTGTCGACGTTCAATACCTTTTAATTGATGATATGCCATGATATGCCCCCCTCATATTTTGGTTCACCATGCAACTCAGCTACCAGTATCATAAACCGCTTAAAAATTTTAATCACCACACTCGCAGGGATGACTCCTCTATTACTCCTTTTTATTGCGTCTACGGTATCCTGCCAGGCCAGCCAGACCAGTACCAAAGAGCAGCATAGTGGCAGGTTCTGGAACTGGTGCAGTTTGCTGGAAATCGGCGGTAATTTCTCCCCACAGCCATGCACTATTGGTTCCCATTTCAGGAGAGATGAATTCATTGATAAGATTACCATCAATATCATGGAACCCTAGAAGATGGAGGGTATGATCAACACCATCTATCTTAAAACTCTCGTTGGCATAGCTGTTGGCAAAGCCAATAAAGTCAGCATCCCAGTATCGATTTCCTGAGACGTTTGGGGTTTCCTCAACTGAAAAAGAGAAGTCCAGATTGCTATTCAGGTCAGCTGGGTCACTAAAGCTAAGGCTGATCTGCAGATCAACAGCGTTGATGGCACCGTCTGTTATGATATTGTTGAAATGGGTTAATTGGCCAATCTTAAATTTTTGATCGCTATCAACGGTGATGGCCGGTGGTGCACTGCCATCAAAACGTAAGCCACTCTGGTAATTGTATGGGTTTGCTGGGTTTCCCCAGGTTATGACATTGGTTCCTGTCCCTGTAACATAATTGCCACCTTTAGGATTTATCCATGCACCTTCGACGCTATCTATTGTAATGGCTTGACTGCTGGTAGCTGCTGTGAGGAGGAAGGTTGAACAGAGAATGGTTGCGGATACAATTTTCATTGTTTTGCCCCTTAAAAAAATGGTTTAGTTGTACTTATGCATCTTTGTAATTTTCGTTATGTGGAGACGATTGCAGAAGGTGTGCCAAAGAACTTTTTAAGTGGGAAAATATTTCGCTTTTTTGAAATAGGTATAATTACAGGTCGTTACACGGCAATTGCCTGTAATGTGCTATTCCCTGAATAGGGTGATTATGAGCTGAGATGATAGTCGGTGAGACAGCTGAGACAGTGGAGATGATACACTGTCTCAGGGTAGAATAGTGTGTTTTTGCATCACCAAAACAAGCCATGAAACTGTTTGGAAAATTGTGATAATAATTCTTGATTTACTGATTTGATTTTTGATATTCTAAATTATTAGAGCCTCCATAACCCTGTTGGCGGA
>JAOZSN010000113.1 GCA_029939635.1 Deltaproteobacteria bacterium | reverse complement strand
GACCCTACGTATTGACTGTGATGTCATTAATGCCGATGGTGGCACCCGCACTGCTGCTATCACAGGTGCAGCTCTGGCCATGCATGATGCCTTTACCAAGCTAGAGGAGGAAGGTAAACTGGCCATGCCAACCCTTACGGCAGTGGCTGCCATTTCCGCCGGCATCGTAAAGGGCGAAGCGCTCCTTGATCTTGACTATGACGAGGACTCCACAGCTGAAGCCGATGCCAACTTTGTCATGGCCGCTGATGGTCGCCTCATCGAGGCCCAGGCCACGGCCGAGGGCCAACCTTTTTCTCGGCAGCAGTTTGATCAATTATATGATCTGGCCGAAAAGGGTATCCACGAACTTCTCAAACAGTGGCCAAGCAACTAACAACGAACCGCAGAATATTGAACAAGAAATATCGAGGTAAGCGAAGACTCCGATGATGAAGGGTGATACTTATCTTAATAATAGATAACATCCTTCCTTGGACATTCGATATTCCTTGTTCGGTATTCGTTATTCTCTTTTCTAAATGATGACAAATTTCACTCTCCATTCCACCGCCACGGATTGCCCAGCCCGACGCGGTGAACTCAAAACAGCCCACGGTACCGTCCAGACCCCCATCTTCATGCCCGTGGGCACCCAGGCCACGGTAAAAGGGGTCACCCCTGAAAATCTGCATGAACTGGGAGCACAGATTATTCTGGCCAATACCTACCACCTTTTCCTGCGTCCCGGTCATGAATTGATCCGCTCCTTGGGCGGCCTTCACAAATTCATGAACTGGCAAGGCCCCATCCTCACTGACAGTGGTGGCTTCCAGATATTCAGCCTCAAGGATATCAGCAAGATTAATGAAGAGGGTGCCACCTTCCAGTCCCATATTGATGGCTCCAAACGCTTCCTCAGTCCGGAACTTGCTGTGCAGATCCAAGAGGCCCTGGGTACCGATATCATAATGGTGCTGGATACCTGCATCCCCTATCCAGCCACAGAAAAAGAGGCCGCAAAAGCAACGCGCCTCACCGCACGCTGGGCCAAGCGCTGCCGCCTGACCCAGCCAGATAATGACCAGCTGCTCTTTGGCATCATCCAGGGTGGTATGTATGAGTCGGAGCGTAAGCGAGCAGTGGAGGAAATTGTTGATATTGGTTTTGACGGTTATGCCTTAGGTGGCCTGTCGGTGGGAGAACCACGTCAGCAGATGTATGATCTTACCGAATTTTCTGCCGCCTTATTACCGCAGGATCATGCCCGTTATGTCATGGGAGTGGGTACGCCGGAGGATCTGGTGGAATGTGTCTATCGCGGCGTTGATATGTTTGACTGTGTCATGCCCACCCGCAATGCCAGAAACGGAATGCTCTTTACTTCCAAGGGCAGGCTTGTTATAAAAAATGCGCGATTTAAGGATGATCCGCGCCCCATTGATGAGCAGTGCAGCTGTTATACCTGCCGTCATTACTCGCGGGCGTATCTACGCCACCTCTATATGGCCCGAGAAATTCTTTCTTCGCAGCTCCACACGATCCACAATCTTCATTATTTTGTCAACCTGATGACAGAGATCAGGCAGGCCGTTGAAGAGGATCGCTACAGCCAGTTTCGTAAAGATTTTTATGAATTACGGCAGAAAAATTAAGATTTTAAGAACTTAAATTACCGATAGAAGTCTAGAGTTCCATGCTGTAACGTTTCATGCTGTGACGTGAAATTGCTTGCCGTGTAACCCGAAACTTCACATTAAAGAGGAACCCCATATGATTAGTGTAGCCCATGCAGCCGGTACTGCCGCAGCATCCCCCAGCCCCATTGCCAGTTTCATCCCGATGATTCTCATCTTTGTTGTCTTTTACTTCCTGCTTATCCGGCCTCAACAGAAAAAAGCCAAGATGCAGCAAGAATTTTTGACCAACCTCACCAAGGGTAGCGAGGTTATCACCACCGGCGGTCTGCACGGCAAAATCACCGGGCTTACCGACACAGTAGTTACTTTAGAAATTGCCGATAAGATTAAGGTTAAGGTCTCCCGGGCCAACATAACTATGGACGCCAACCAGATTCAGGCCCCTGCTGCCAGCTGCAAAATAGGCGGTGGTTGAGCCAAATAAACGGTCACCGGGCGTGACCCTTCTTGCTGTAACCATTCATCCCGACAGGTCTATGACCTGCCGGGATTTTTTTATTGTGCACTATCCCTACGCCACAACTCTAACCTTCCGAATAAGACCGTGGCATTGCCAGTCCAGGGGACGGTCAGCAATGAGAAAAATGCGTAGACCAGGATTGGCCTGCTCTAAGGGAGTCCCCTGGTCGCTGCGCACCCCCTGCACCTTAAAGGGGAAATTGGCCAAGCCTTGGCCCATATATTCCAACTCATCACCGGGACGGATAACATTACGTACCTCAATCTCCACCTCAACGCTGGAACTATCAGACCGCACCAGGGCGGCGGGGACATAATCCTGGGTCACCTTCGGACCACTATAGAGCATGGTGTCTGGCCCAGCCTGACCGTTGAAGAAATTTTGGGAATAGCCACGGGAACCAAGCTTTAATATCTCGTCCATGAAGGCTGATGGCATCTGCGGCACGATATCAGAGTTTTCCTGTTGGACAGCCTTGATAAAATCCAGGGCAGCCCGGTAGATCCTGACAATACCAGCGGCATAATAGATACCCTTCATCCGTCCTTCAATCTTGACGGAATCCACTCCCATGGCCAGCAACTCTGGCAGGCGCTCAAGGAGACAGAGATCCTTTGAGTTAAAGATATAGACCCCACGCTCATCCTCTTCCACCGGAAAATACTCCCCTGGTCGTTTCTCCTCCTCCAGTCGATAATTATACCGACAGGGATGGGCACAGGCCCCCTTATTGGCATCACGCCCAGTGAGATAATGGCTGAGCATGCAACGCCCAGAGTAGGAGATACATAAGGCACCATGGACAAAGACTTCCACCTTGGCCTGGATATTGGCACACACCTCAGCAATCTCAACCCCAGAAAGTTCTCGGGCCAGATTAATCCGGCAAGCGCCCATATCCTGCCAAAACAGGGCAGACTGATAATTGGTGATATTGGCCTGGGTGGAGATATGGATCTTCATCTCTGGCAAGAGCTGGCGAGTCAGGCGAAAGATACCGGGATCAGAAATGATAAGCGCATCCACTTTGCTCTCAGCCAAAAAATGCAGATAGTCGGGCAAATCAAGCAGATCCTCGTTATGGGCCATAATATTGACCGTGACAAAGACGCGCACCCCTTCGGCATGGGCCAGACGCACGGCTTCCACCATCTCATCGTCATTAAAATTGGTGGCCTTGGCGCGCAGACCATAGCGTTGGCCAGCCAGATAAATAGCATCGGCACCGTAATGGATGGCTGATTTTAATTTTTCCAGGCTACCGGCTGGGGCGAGGAGTTCTGTGGTTGTTGATTTGTTGTCCATCTGTCCTCTTTACCACCTGTTGATCATTTCCTCAAATAGCAATATGATTTTGTGGCATGCTGGTGTTAGTGAAACATGGCCACTTTATTCGTGGTATGCCGCCGGTGGGAGGGGTGATTCCCTTCCCTCCTCGAACGACAAACGACGCGCCGTCTCGGGGTTGTCGAACTATTACTACGAAGCTTGGTGGCGGGACGAGCAACTAGGGTGGGAAGGAGCTGTCTTTTCGGCGTATTCAGCGCTTTCTGTAGCTTTTTCTTGGCGAACGGAAGAAAAAAGGTACCAAAAATCAGCAGCGAAGCGCGTGATCGTCTTTTTTGTGCAGTAAGCTTAGAAAAACAAGGAAAGAGGTGTCCCTAGCCGAAAAGACAGTTCCTCCCCACCCGAACTACCCTCAACCACAAACAAACACAAATACAACCAACCAACCAAGCACCAACCCCTTTTCCCTTAACACCACCCAACAAATACAGTACATTTATGACATGACTACACATAGCAACAAAATTGCCGTCATCGGGGCAGGCAGCTGGGGCACAGCCCTAGCTAAACTGTTAAGTGATAAAGGACACCAGGTTTCCCTGTGGGGACATAGCCCCGAACATGTCGCCGCCATCCTAACCAACCAAGAAAACAAACGCTACCTAGCCGGTTTCCCCCTGGCAGACACCCTGATCGCCACCAGCGACCTGGCTGAGGCCCTCGACGATAAGAACGTTATTGTCATGGCCGTACCATCCCATGTTACCCGCACCGTCTTTCAACAGATAACCAGCCATATGACCGAAGATGCTATTATCATCTCGGCCACCAAGGGTATTGAGAATGAATCCCTGCTTACCATGACCCAGGTATTCCTGGATGAATTACGCCAAAGCAAGCGCCATGGTCGACCAGCAGTACTCTCTGGCCCCAGCTTTGCCAAAGAGGTGGCAGCAGGTATCCCCACCGCCGTCACTGTGGCAGCCCAGGATAAAGAAACAGCCACAACCATACAGGCACTTTTTGGCACTGATTTCTTCCGGGTCTACACCTCCAGCGACCGTATTGGCCTGGAATTAGGTGGGGCGCTAAAAAACCCCATCGCCATTGCGGCTGGAATCAGTGACGGCCTGGGCTATGGTACCAACACCAGAGCTGCCTTGGTTACCCGTGGTCTGGCTGAAATTACCAGACTTGGCGTAAAGATGGGGGCCTCACCCCTGACCTTTTCAGGCCTAGGTGGCATGGGAGATCTGGTCCTCACCTGTACCGGCGAGCTGAGCCGTAACCGTACCGTGGGCTATAAACTAGGCAAAGGCCAGCCCCTCAAACAGATCCTCGACGACATGGAGATGGTGGCAGAAGGGGTAAAAACCACCCACTCGGCCTGGAACCTGGCTCAGCACCACAAGGTGGAGATGCCCATACTGGATCAGATGCACCAAGTATTATACGACAATAAATCCTGCGCCGTAGCCGTCCACGCTCTGCTGGCGCGAAGCCAAAAGCAAGAAGATGAATTCTAACTACAGTTGTCAGTAGCCAGTTGCCGGTTTTCAGTTCAATAGAATAATCTTGAATTTTGATACCACCATGTAACTGACTACTGGCAGCTGGTAACTGACAACTGTTTTCACCATGAAACTGACAAGTACCGTTAAAGCCGCTGGTTGAGCGGCCAAGATAAGTCCAGGGGACCTGGACTCTATTCTCTGTGGATTACACTTACCCACCCACCCCGACCTCATTGTGGGTGCGGATGGCTATGATGATGCCGGGGTGTTCCGTCTGAATGACGACACCGCCCTCATCCAGACAGTGGATTTTTTTACCCCCATTGTTGATGATCCCTATAATTTTGGTCGTATTGCCGCCGCCAATGCCCTCAGTGATGTCTATGCCATGGGTGGAAAACCCATCCTGGCCATGAACCTGGTGGGTTTTCCCATCCAGACCATGGACAAATCCATCCTGCACGATATTTTACGCGGTGGGCTGGACATGATGAACGAGGCTGGGGCCTTGCTGGTGGGTGGCCATTCGGTGGAAGATGACGAACTTAAATATGGCCTGTCGGTCACCGGCACCGTCCATCCAGAACACGTGCTGCTTAACTCCGGCGCCAGGCCCGGCGATCTCCTATTGCTCACCAAACCACTGGGGACTGGTATCCTCTCCACTGCCCTGAAGGGTGAGCTAGCAGGGGTGGAAGTGGAGGAGAGAATGACCCAGTGCATGGCAACCCTTAACAAGACCTGCAGTGAGGCCATGGCCGGTCTGGCCCATGCCTGCACAGACATCACCGGCTTTGGGCTGCTGGGTCATCTACACGAGATGGCCATGGGGGCCAAGACCACAATCCAGATCAACAGCGCCACCATCCCCCTGCTGGACCAGAGCCGAGAATTTGCCAATATGGGCCTGATCCCTGAGGGTGGTCATAAAAATCTAAAATTTTATCAGAAATGGCTGCGCTCTGCCCGGCCTAGCGGTGACGTCATGGAACTCATCCTCACTGACCCACAAACCTCGGGCGGCCTGCTCATTGCCGCTCCAGCTGTAAATATGGCCCAAATCCAGACACAAATCCAGGCAACAGACTACCAGTATGAATGTGTGGTGATCGGCAAGGTGCAGCAAGGCGAGGCTGGCATCATTCAGCTAAACTGAGCCAATCTGCCAACCAAACAAAAATGGGGGTCATGTTCCGATACGTAAGCGGAACATGACCCCCATTTTTTTATACAGCCAAACCAGCTCTTTATTTTCCTACCAACTCCATGATGAGCATTTCCAGGAAAAAATAATGGCCTATAATAAAGAGGACGATGGAAAGAATGGCCGCTGCTGGTACGGTGACGAACCAGGAGGTAAAAATACTCTTGGTCACAGAACGATCAATACCACCCAAACCTCGAGCCAGACCAATACCCATGATGGCACCCACCAAGGTATGGGTGGTGGAGACGGGCAGAGCGAGTCTGGTGCAGACAAGCACTGTTGCGGTGGCAGCAATATCTGCCGCCACTCCACGGGAGGGAGTGATCTCGGTAATCTTGGTACCCACGGTGGCCATGACCCGGTAGCCGTAAGTGGCCAGGCCAATGACAATACCGCCACCACCTAAGCACAGTATCCAGATGGGCACATCCACCTTCATACTGATATCACCGGTCTGCACGATATTAACAATGGCGGCAAAAGGTCCCACCGCATTGGCCACGTCATTGGCACCATGGGCAAAGGCCACCGCACAGGAGCTGACAATCACCAGGGGCACAAAGGCACTCTCCACGGCCTCCAACTGGGCGGAGATAGGTTTATCCTTCATGGCCTTAAGCTTGGCCAGGGCATAAAACCGAGAGCCAATGGCAACCAAAACAGATAGGCCAATGGAGAAGCCTAAGGCCACCTGATCGGTGAACCAGGGGATATCACCAGTTACGTGTTTGAGGCCCTTATAGATGGTGGCCAGACTGACCACCAGAGTAAGCAGGAAACAGATGGCCGGCATATAGATAATAGCGGCCCGGGCTGGCCGTGTACGACCTAAAATTTTTCGACTGATAAATTTAAAAAGAAAAAAGGCACAGACACCACCAGCAACCGGTGAGATAAACCAGGAGGCAACGATCTGGCCCATCTTGCCCCAGTTAACCGCATCAACACCTGCTGCAACCACACCAAAACCAGCCACTGCCCCAACAATGGAATGGGTGGTAGAGACCGGCATGCCAATAATTGTGGCAAAGTTAAGCCAAATGGCAGCACAGAGCAGGGCAGCCGCCATACCAAGCACCAGAATGGCAGCAGCCTCCCCCTCACGCAGCCCAGGCATGTTAGCAAGATAGGCAGGATCAACAATACCCTTGCGCACTGTATTGGTAACACTGGAACCCACCAACACAGCACCAGCTAGCTCACAGATGCCGGCCAGAATAACCGCTTGCTTGATGGACAGAGCCTTGGAACCCACGGCATCGGCCATGGAGTTGGCCACATCATTGGCACCAATATTCCACGCCATGTAGAGACCGATGCAACCGGTGATGATAATTGTTATGGTGACAAAATCCATAGTTATTCCTAGTCAATGTGCACGACCAGTGCCGACTAAGGGCTATAGCAGGCCGTTGGAGGTTTTTTTAGAAGTAAAGAAATAGAGAATAAGAGCAATAAAGAAGGTGGAAGGTGCCTACATAATAAAAAAACCTCTTCCTTTCATTCTTTATTTCTTTAACTCCTCTATTCCTTGATCTACTTATCAATCATTGCCCGTAAATAATCACCGGCATTTTCTGCCTCATTGGCAATGGCGGAGAGCTTCAAGAGCATCTTTTCGTAAAACATGATGGATATGGCACCCACCTCATCCTCAAGCTTGTACATCTGCATCGAGAGCTCTCGAGCCAAACGATCAGCCTTCCACTCCTCCTCACCTAATGTCTCAATATGGCCCAACACCATACGTGCCTCAGCACCCCGGAAGGAAACCTCGGCCAGGGAACGAAACTCAACTGCTGCGGCAAGCAAGTTGCCACTCACCTGAAAAATCTGATCCACAAAACCTAAGAACCCCTCATGCAAATTAGGATGGAGCTTGGTTTTCCGAATCATGAGGATAACAGAAAAATCCTCGGCATAATCAGCCATCTTCTCCTGGCATTGCAGAAAGCCATCAAGCTCTTCACGATTTACCGGCAAAAAATACCGGCGTGGTAAGTTTTGACGAATATCATGTTTAAGCAGATCCGCCTCATACTCTATCTTTGAGACCTTATCCTGCAGATAGCGAATACGCTCATAATCTTCAGCAATAAGTGCATTCAGGAGCGGTCTGACCTGCTCAACACACTCATGGACCTTTTTGGCATGCTCCACCAGCTGGCCAATGGGGGATTTCCCCAGCATATCTGAAATAATTGCCATGCAATTCTCCTTATAATATCTGCGGTATACAGAGATGGTGCGAAACTACCCCAGCATTCCGGCAAAGTCAAGGGTGAGGACAGAGAAATTTTCACCACCCAACTCTTCTCATTTCTGCCATATTCTGGTAAGTTAGCGCATTCTTGAGATTTGAGACAATCCCTCTTTTTTTATCCTGGTGATATATGACCCGCCCTGCGACCCTTCCCCCCTTTGCCGCCTTTCTGCAACTCGATATAACTGAACCAGATACCATGCTCACCAAAATCAACAGCGCCCTGACGGAGCTGGAACCGCCGGCAGGAGCTGTTATTGTCCTGCCGGAGCTATGGGGCCAAGGCATCAATTTTACTGATCTGCCCGGCCAATGTGCCCAGACAGCGACACTACTCAACTCCTTGCAAAACCTGGCCCAGCACCATGACTACCTGCTGGCTGGTAGCCTGCCTGCAAAAGATAATGGCCAAACCTATAATAGTCTCTTTGTGGTGGATGGCAGCGGTATCATTGGCCGCTATGACAAACAGCATCTCTTTGCCCCCATGGCAGAACCAGATCATTTCCAGGCCGCCTTAGCCCTGCAGCCCATGTCCAACAGCCATCCCTTTCTGGCCGGTCTAGTCTGCTTTGACCTGCGCTTTCCAGAACTGGTGCGGCAACAGGCGAGATGGGGAGCCACTATGCTTCTCATAAGTGCGGAATGGCCCCTGGCTCGCATTGCGCACTGGCGCCTGTTAATCCAGGCCAGGGCCATTGAAAACCAACTCTACGTGGTGGCCTGCAACCGGGTTGGAGAGCAAAATGGCACCGTGTTTGGAGGCCATTCCATGATTGTGGCACCGGATGGCACTATCCTGGCTGAGGCTGGTGAGGAGGAGGTGTGGCATGGCACTCCACTCGATACAGATCAGCTGGATGAGGTTAGATCACGCTTCAACACCATTGGCCCCAGCCCGTATAACCAACCAGACCAGGGCAAGATACTCATCCTGCCTACCCTGCACACGATCCTGGAACGACAAAAACAGATCAATCGTAAGGTGGTTTTTACCAACGGCTGTTTTGACATCCTCCATGAAGGCCATGTCTCCTACCTGGAGGCAGCCCGTCGCCAGGGCGATCTGCTGGTAATTGGCCTTAACGACGATGCCTCAATCCGTTCCATCAAGGGCCCGGATCGCCCCATGAATAATGAGGCAAGCCGGGCACGGGTGTTGGCTGCCTTGGGCTGTGTTGATTATGTGGTGCTCTTTGGTGACGATACGCCACTACATCTCATTACCACCCTGCAACCTGACGTGCTGATCAAAGGTGCAGACTGGCCAATTGACCAGATCGTCGGGGCCAAAGAGGTTCTGGCAGATGGGGGACAGGTGAAGACTATCGAATTTGTTGGAACTTTTTCTACCACCGGACTTATTGAGAAGATTAG
>JAOZSN010000251.1 GCA_029939635.1 Deltaproteobacteria bacterium | reverse complement strand
TGGTACCCATGTCCCCTTTTACCGCAAGAAGTTTGAGGAATTAAAGGTCAATTACGATGACTTCAAGTCCCTGGACGATCTGCGACGGCTCCCCTTTACGATAAAGCAGGATCTGCGGGATAACTATCCGTATGGGCTATTCGCAGTTCCCCAACGTGATATTGTCCGTATTCACTCTTCCTCCGGCACCACCGGACTGGCAACAGTGGTTGGTTACAGCAGAAACGATCTGAAAAACTGGTCTGACCTGGTGGCAAGGGTGCTGACCGGAGCCGGAGTAACCCAGGACGATGTCATCCAAATCGCCTTTGGCTACGGGTTGTTCACTGGCGGGTTTGGTCTTCATTATGGCGCTGAGCGTGTTGGTGCCTCAGTAATTCCCATGTCTATCGGTAACACCAAACGTCAGATTCAGATTATGCAGGATTTTCGTACCACGGCCATGGTCTGTACCCCTAGCTATGCTTTGGTTCTGGCTGATGCCATGGCTCAGCAGGATATTAATATCAGTTCATTATCCCTCAAGTTCGGCCTTTTTGGCGGTGAGCCGTGGTCTGATGAAATGCGTCGTGAGATTGAAGGAAAATTGCAGATTATTGCCACAGATAATTACGGTCTCAGCGAGGTTATGGGGCCAGGGGTGGCTGGCGAATGTCAGGAGCGCAATGGTCTGCACATTAACGAGGATCATTTTCTCCTTGAGGTCATTGATCCGGAAACCTTGCAACCCGTAACCCCTGGTGAGGTGGGTGAGATTGTTGTCACCACCCTGACCAAAGAGGGCTTCCCGGTTATCCGCTATCGCACCCGTGATCTGGCCTGTCTTATTGATGAGCCATGCCCCTGCGGACGTACCCTGCGGCGTATGAGCCGTATCATTGGGCGTACCGATGATATGCTCATAATCAAGGGTGTCAATGTCTACCCTATGCAGATCGAGGCCATTCTCTTTGACATTGAAGGCACTGAACCCCATTATCAGATCATTGTTGAGCGTGAAGGCCGCCTGGATAAGGTCACGGTCTTGGTGGAGGTGATGGAGTCTATTTTCTTTGATCAGATGAAGAAACAGCGTCAGCTTATTGATCATATCAAGAAACGTCTGGCCACCGAACTTGGCATTGGCGTTGATGTGAAGCTGGTGGAAGAAAAGACCCTGGAGCGCTTTGAGGGTAAGGCTAAGCGCGTGTTGGATAAGAGGGAATTATGAAAGCGGATCGCAGAGGTCACCAGAAATGTCGAATGATGAAGGTCGGTACTTTTCTTAATAGATAACATCCTTCCTTCGACATTCGATATTTCTTGTTCAATATTCGATATTCGTTGTTTCTCCCATGCTTCTTTCCGTCTTTATTCGTTTTCTTATCTATTTCAGTCATTGGATGGTTTTGGCCCACCTGCCGGTGATCTTTATGGACTATGGGCTTTCTAATAGTCAGGTGGGGATGTTCATAGCCTTCTTTTCTGTGGCCTCCATGGCGCTTATGTTGCCCATGGGATTGTTTTCAGATCTCTTTTCTCCCCGTCGCGTTCTGCTGGTGGGTGCCTTTGCCTTTGCTGCTTATTTTTTCGGCCTAACCCAGGTAATGGGCTTTTGGCCTCTGTTGTTCTTGTCTCTGCTGGGTGGTTTCGGGGCTGCCTGTCTTATTGTGGTCAGTGAATCTTTGTATCTCAAACAGTATGGTCAGCAGCAGCAGGGCAAGCGTGTGGCACTCTATCAGGTGGCTACCTATCTTGGTTTTGGGGCTGGGCCTTTATGTGGTGGTCTGCTATTGAATTGGTCAACCTCGGCCCTTTTTTGGTTGGCTGCTGCCGTTAGCATAGCAATTGGTCTGCTTTGTTTATGTCTTGCCGAGAATCCCCCCTTGCGCTTCTCCTTTCGCAGTTATGGAACAGATTTATGGCAGCTGCGGCCACTCCTCCTCATAGGCTGTATCCTGCTTCTTGGCAGTCATTTTGGCGTGGAGCAAACATCCACTGCCTTGATGATGCAATCTATTGGTCTTAATTCAGCCCAGATTGGCCAGATATTTGGTCTGCTTGGCCTGTGGATGGCTTTTATCGTGCCCTTTATTGGCTGGCTTAAGGATCGGCGTGATTCGCTCTTTGTTTTCCTGTTGGTGGGTATTGCCATCTCAGGTTTTTTTCAGATGATCACCGGGCTGGCCCACGGCTATCTTTCCATGCTGGTTATCCGTGCCTGTCATACCTTTGGTGATGCCATTGCCCTATTGGAGCTTGGGGTGCTGGTGGCCTTTTTTTTTCCTGCTGGCCGCCTTGGTGGCAACTCTGGCCTGCTTTACTGTTTGCGCACATTTGCTACCTTTGTGGCGGCCATACTGGCAGGTGTGTTGAACCAGTACCTGGGATACGGCGCTACTTTTTTAATAAGTGGAGTCAGCATGCTACTCTTTGCTACTGCTATGGGCCTGTATATTGTAGTGAATCGTGAACGACGTCAGGTGATGGGATGGGTGTCAATCAGCTTTGAAAAATGACCCCCCTGTCAGCGTCCCCAAATGACCCCTTAAGGGTTAAAAAAATAAGAGGTTATATCCTCTTTTAATTTGTGTTGTGGCAACCATGGTAGCTCAAGTTTTTCCTGCTGTGA
>JAOZSN010000250.1 GCA_029939635.1 Deltaproteobacteria bacterium | reverse complement strand
CAAAAAATACATTCAGCCAGCAAGGATACATCATGAGTAGCGAAAAATTTGACAAGGCAGCAGCAAGTTGGGACGCAAAGCCAATCAGGGTACGCTTAGCCGATGCCATTTCCGCAGCCATTATATCCAAACTACCACTCAATACGAACATGATAGCCTTGGAGTATGGCTGTGGCACCGGTCTGGTTAGCCTTGAGGTGGCCTCTAAGGTAGGAACCATCTATGGATTGGACAGCTCCACCGGGATGATCGATGTTCTTAATGAAAAAATTTACCACCATGAGGTGGAGAATATGGTGCCATTCGTTGGAGAGTTCACTGATCTTACCATACCCTCTTTTGACTTGATTATCATCAGTATGACCCTGCATCACATTGTTGATTACCCCAAATTGCTCACCCAGTTCTGCACCCGTCTCAAACCAGGCGGTTTTTTAGCCATTGCAGATCTAGAGGAAGAAGACGGCACCTTCCACGATGACAATGACGGTATTGCCCATTTTGGCTTTAATCTGGCCAGCCTCAACCAACAACTTAGCCAGCTTGGCTTGAATGAGATCAACAAAAATGCCATCTTCACTGTGGGAAAAAACAACAAAAACTATCCAATTTTCCTACTTACAGCCCGTAAACCATTTTAAGGGAACGTATGCTCAGCACCAACGATACCCATAGTAAAACCATCGGCTATATTCTCTGGATTTTTGGGTTTACTGGGTCACACCGCTTCTATTACGGCAAACCCATTACCGGCACCATCTGGCTTCTCACCTTAGGTCTTTTAGGGGTTGGCTGGCTCATTGATCTTTTCTTGATACCAGCAATGGATGAGGAGGCAGATATGCGCTTTCATGAAGGAGCGCTGGATTATTCCTTAGCATGGATTTTACTCACCTTTGTTGGCATCTTCGGAGTCCATCGTATGTATATGGGAAAATGGCTTTCAGCAGTTCTCTATTTATTCACCGGCGGTCTCTTAGGCTTTGGCATTATCTATGATTTTTGGACATTGAACGAACAAATTAATCGCCTCCATGTTGAGCAATAGATGAATTCACTGCTCCTCATCTACCCACCTTTAGCCAAGAATTGCGAACCGCCGCCAGGCATTGCCAAGCTGGCAGGGTTCCTCCGCGCTCAAGGTATACACTGCCCCACCGTGGATGCTAACAGACTGGGATTCAACTATCTCCTTGGTCTGGATTGTAACAAGAGTGACACCTGGTCAAAGCGGGCAAAGAAGAATCTTCAGGCTACTATCTCTGGGCTACACGACTCCTATTTTTACAGTAATTTTGACCGCTATAAACGTGGTGTTGCTGATGTTAATCGAATCCTCAGCTGTATAGGTGAAGCCCATGGCTTAGAAGTATCCCTGGCCAATTATCAGGATCACTTCTCAGCTGTACAAAGTAATGATCTGCTTAAAGCTGCAGAGCACTACCAGGACAATCTCTTTTATCCCCTTTTTAATACCCAAATCCACGCACTCATTGACCAGGAAGCCCCTGACTATATTGGCATTTCACTAAACTATCTTAGCCAGGCCAGTACTACCTTTGCCCTAATCGGCTTTATCAAAAACACATTTCCTGCAGTGAAAATTATCCTGGGCGGCGGTCTTGTCACCTCATGGCTGCGCAGTTCTTTATGGCAAGACCCTTTTGCTCAGTTAGTCGATCAGTGTATTGCCGGCCCAGGTGAAGCCCCCCTGCTTAGACTCCTTGCTGAGGAGAATAATACACTACGAGAGGCCTCTCCTGAGTATGACTGCACCGACTATCTTGCCCCTGGTTTTATCCTGCCCTATGCAGCCTCAAGTGGCTGTTACTGGAACAAATGCCTCTTCTGCCCGGAAACCGCAGAGGAAAACCCCTATGGTAGCATCCCTACAGAGCAGGTTCTGACAGATCTACGTATTCTTACTACCCGCCACTCTCCTTTATTAATTCATTTCTTGGATAATGCTGTCAGCCCTTCATTGCTGAAAGCCTTGGCAGAAAATCCACTGGGCACACCGTGGTATGGTTTTGCCCGGGCAAACCAGCTGCTGGCTGATGAACAGTTTTGTCATGCCTTACGTCAATCAGGCTGTGTTATGTTAAAACTCGGGCTTGAATCTGGAGATCAGCAGGTATTGGATAGTATGCATAAAGGTATTGACCTGACCTTGGTGGACAAGGTCTTGGCTTCCCTGAAATCAGCAGACATCCTAACCTATGTTTACCTGCTTTTTGGTACCCCTGCAGAGGATGAGGCCAGTGCGCGGCGCACCATGAAATTTACCATTAGCCATCAACAAGAAATTGGTTTTCTTAACCTGGCAGTGTTTAATATGCCCCTCAATGGACCTGAGGCCTCAGAACTGGCACTCAATGAGTTCTATGACGGAGACCTTTCTCTCTATACAGATTTTAATCATCCCAAGGGCTGGTCTCGTCGTAACATTCGCACATTCTTGAGCAAGGACTTCAAACGCCACCCTGCCATTTCCGCTATTATCAAACGAGATCCACCCTTTTTCACCTCAAACCACGCACCATTATTTCATCCTTGCTTTTCGCAAAAAACATAATGATTGCTAAACAAAGAGTCGCCTTGTATGGTGGGCA
>JAOZSN010000249.1 GCA_029939635.1 Deltaproteobacteria bacterium | reverse complement strand
AAAAAGTTCATACCCGTGATATCGATATCCTGGTGG
This sequence comes from Deltaproteobacteria bacterium, assembly GCA_029939635.1. GTDB lineage: Bacteria > Desulfobacterota > Desulfobulbia > Desulfobulbales > SURF-16 > JAOZSN01. Next base: position 2,609 of record JAOZSN010000249.1, on the reverse strand, counting down.
GTACCCAGATGATCACCAAGGGCCATCATTTTCCCCATGTCACCCTAGTGGGTCTGGTCTGGGCCGATGCTGGGCTTTCCATCCCTGACTATAAAGCAGCAGAACGAACCTTCCAGCTCATCTCCCAGGTCACAGGTCGTGCTGGACGCGGTGAAAAGCCTGGCCATGTCATCATCCAGACCTATCAGCCAGATCATTACGCAGTCCTAGCTGCCCAGCAGCATGACTATAAGGGCCTCTATGAAAAAGAAATCTCTCTGCGTCAGGTTTTACGCTACCCGCCCTTTGCCCGCCTGATCAACATCAAATTCTCTGGCAAAAACGAACAACTCACCTGGCAGACAGCCAGCCAATGTGCCCAGCAGGCCAGAGAATTTCCCCATGAGCACATTGAAATACTTGGCCCTGCCGCCTCCCCCCTCTCTCGCCTGCGCGAACGCTACCGCTTTCAACTTCTCCTCAAAGGATGGCACCTACCCAGCTTAAAAAAACTTGCTGCGCTGTTACGCGAACAGCCCCCCATGGCTGTCCGGCAGGAAAAGGTACGAATGGCGCTGGACGTTGATCCTGACACTATGCTATAGTTTTAAAGTTGAGAACGTAGCATCCACCCTAAGCCTTGTCTCATCATTCCCAACTCCAAAATTATTACTTTTGCAGCTGGCCCTTACCATGACAAATACTATCGCAGAATTTGATAAAGACATCATTCATACCTTCCACACAGAAGTGATGGAAATTATAAATGAACTAGATGATGAATTGATCCTCTTTGAAGAACAATTGCCCATACCTGCCGATGATCTGGTCAACAAGATATTTAGAGGAGTACACACCGTTAAGGGTAATGCCGGATTCGTCGGCTTAACGGCTATCAACCAACTCTCCCATGCCATGGAGGACCTTTTTTCAGAGGTACGCAACAAAACCCTGACCATAGAAAAGGTGCACATGGATCATCTCTTTGCTGGTCTTGACCTACTCAAAGAGATGATGACAGATCTACCCAACTCTAATGATACTGATTTTCATCATCTACTAAAAACCTACCAAGATATCATTGCAGGCCGCTTTCAGGAATCCCTTGAAACATCACCATCTCTAGCCCAATGCCCAGCGCCTGCTCTTGAAAACACAGAACCATCCCCGCTACTGGAAAAATTTTTCGCCAGCACGGATCTTATTGAACGTGTCGTACTTCTGCAGGACATTGAGAACACAAAGGATACGAGAGCAATTGCTGGACTCTGGCCATGTATCGCCGAACCCTTTGCAGATGATGCCCTTAATATTGTTATTGATTCAACCCTGAAGAGCTTACTGAAACTAAAACGGCAATACATTCTCCAGGGTCTTTGCCATCCCTCGCCGCGAGTACTGACACTCTGCGCTCACCTAGCTGGCAAATATCAGCTACAGGGGAGTATTCCTGCCCTGCTCGATATCCTGGAAACAGCAACAGACAAAGAACTGCTCCGTTCTGCCCTTCATGCCCTGGGAAGGCTTGGCGACCCGGCTCTGATTGACTTCATCAAGGATTTCGCCTTGGATGTTGAGCCAGTTATTTCCTCCACAGCCATTGCTGCCTTGGCCACCATTGACCCCCATCTTGAGGGGTTACTCCTCTCTTTTCAGGAGATGGATGAAATCTCTGCCCTGACCTTGCTCAATGTTCTTACCACTGAAGCTGATGAGTCAATCATTACTTTCTTAGCGGACAATATCCATCATAGCAATTCGGTTATTCGTCGGGTGGTGGCAGAAAAACTTATCGCCATTGGCCCAGAATCAGGACCACGCCTTGCTACAAAATTGCTCTCTGGTGATCGTGACGAGAAAATAATGGCCGCCAATATCCTGGGCAAATTAGGCAACCAACAGATGATTCCCTTCCTTATCCAGACATGCCGCGCTAAAGATAGCAATATCCGCTTTGCTACCTATGAGGCCTTAGGCCTCATCAGCATCAGCCAATCTGGCTACACCTGTTTTGAAGGTATCTTGGATGAGGATCTCACCATCCGAACCCTGGTATTGCACTTCATGGACAAAGATGGTTCAGCTCTCGTGGCAGGTAAATTACGACGCGCCATACAAAAAGACACAACCCAGGCAAACCTCATTACTGAGGCCATGTGCCATGTCTCGGCGACAAGCATCGTCGCACGCTTACAAGAATACGATGAAATCCTTGCTATTCTCTTTAACCGCATTAAAGCCGAAGCAGCGGACAAAATTTATGGGGAGTATGAGGCATGGATCACCGCATCGGCCCCCAGCACAATAAAAAACAGTTGGCAGCAGTATGAACGCCAGGAAATAGAAAAAAACAATGAGCAAATAAAAGTCCTCATTGTTGATGACTCAGCCACCACTAGACGCATCACCGAAAATATCCTCAGCAAAAATGGCTATATCCTCTTTGCAGCCGAAGATGGCCAGCAGGCCCTTGATATCCTGGCCGACCAGCCGGTCGATATCATCATTACGGATATGAATATGCCGATTAAAAATGGTATTGAACTGGCCCGAGATATCCGCCAACACCCGGTACTGAGTGATCTTCCCATGGTCATGGTAACCACAGAGCAATCAGCCCAAGAAAAACA
>JAOZSN010000112.1 GCA_029939635.1 Deltaproteobacteria bacterium | reverse complement strand
GGCAAGGGTATTTTCGTAGATGGTTTCTGTCAGTTTGACAACCTCTACTAATTTTGACAAGCTGTAAATAAGGAAGATGTTGCGCTTTTGGTTTCTTTGCAAGGGATTATGATGAAATATTTTGAAATAGAGAAGATAAGCGCCAAGATTGAAGATGCGCTGATTCATGGTCGAACCATGGATGACAATGACGAGACACTTCTTGCTAACCTGCAGGATATCATCCAGCAGCAGGGAAATATTGCCTGTCGTCTTATCTTACAGAGCATGGTAAATGTTGATCTTGATTCGGAAAAGGCCATGGCATGTTGGTTGAAGGTTCTTGACCATCGGCTGAGTATGACTTCAGCCTTAGGGCGCCAGGTACGCTTATTGCCCGCCTTCTGTGATTTTTTTAGTAGTCAGGCTGACTGTCCACATGACATGAAACTTGTCGGCACGGAGAGTTATGAACAGGTGGTCAATGATACCATTCATGATAGTCTCACTGGTATTTATAACCGTAATTATTTCAGTCAGGCTCTGGAACAGCAATTTTCCCTTGCGCAACGATATGATACTGATTTAACAATTCTTTTTATGGATGTGGATGATTTTAAGGATGTCAATGACACCTTTGGCCACCAGGCCGGTGATATGGCCTTACAGTCTATTGCTCGGGTCATAAGCCAGGAGAAGAGGGAGAGCGATCTGTTGGCCCGCTTTGGGGGGGAAGAGTTTGTCCTGCTTATGCCCCATACTGGCAATATCAATGGTTTTATTTTGGCCGAAAGAATCAGGCAGAGGGTGGCTGAGCTACAGATTGACAGCAATGGTTTGACCTTTTCAGTGACAATCAGTGGTGGTATAGCCTCCTTTCCTGGAAATGGTAATAGCCCTGATCAATTATTGCGTCGGGCTGATAGTGCACTGTATCAGGCCAAGGGGGCAGGGAAAGATACCATTGCCCAATATAAAATGGATAAGCGTCGGTATTTGCGGGTAAAGTTTTGCCAAGAGATCAAGGTTCGGGAGCTCGGTTTTCACGATTCGGAGCAATTTTATGGTATGACCAAGGATATTTGTTCTGGAGGTATTCTTTTTAAAAATAATAAAGAATTGGCCATTGGACTCCGTATCCAAATGAGTATTCCAATTCACCAAGATGAACCTCTCATCCTTATTGGTACCGTGGTGCGGGTGGAGGCGTATAGTGAAAATAACTTTGATATCGGTATGGCGATTTCTTTTAAAGAGATGGAAAAGATTGCTAACCATGAGATCTCTGATTATTTGAAGCGGGAAAGAATTTTGGAATAGTTGTTTGTCGAAGAACTGATGGCCTCATACGGAACTGTTCCGTGCCAAAGTGCCGGAGAGAGGCTTAGTTCTCTCCGCTTTTGATACAAGCTGGCTTGGTTTTATAAATGAACCCAAGATAAAGACACGATCACGCGGTATTGCCGCTGAATAAAGGTACGTTTTTCTCTTGAGTTCATTAATAAAAAGCTACGCAACCTGCTGAACGACGCTGCGAGAACCAAGCCTCTTTCCTTTTTCCGAACATGAAGATACTGTGTGGTTATGGTAGGAAGAGGGTGGGTTGCTCGATTGGCAAGGATGGGAGGATTTGTCTTTCTCGGCGTATTCAGTAGTTGGGGTGTGATCGCTCAGCATTACTTTAGAACAACTTCAACTGCTTGGCAGTTGGGTTTTTCTTTTTTTTCTTTTGTGTTTTTCTGCTAGTTGTACTCAATAAGTGTGCTGGTAATTCCTTAATAAACCGTGATTCCAACGTTTCTTTGCCGTGTCGGTTCTTGGCTCTGGTAAGATAGAGTTGCTCCTTAGCCCTGGTAAGCCCGACATAGAACAAACGGCGTTCCTCTTCCATATCTCCTCCTGCCCTGCTGTAGGGGGTGATACCTTCCTCCAGCCCACAAATAAAAACCACTGGGAACTCTAAGCCCTTGCTCCCATGCAGGGTCATGAGCGATACAGCCTCGGCCCGTTCATCGTAAATAACAGCCTCGCGACCACGGCTAAGATGTTCGGCCACGCTTTCTAAACTACCCAAAGCTGCGCTAAGTTCCAGAAGGCGCTGTACCTCTTCCTGATCTTCATCAAGCTTGAAGAGTGTACATGCCCTGTGCAGATAAGGTTGGATATCACTTTTTTCTCCCAGTTCACTGAGCAGATCAACCAGCCTTTCTAATTGGCTGCGTACCTTGGTCGTTAGTTCCAAATTAAAGAGGCTGGGCCAGATAAGTTTACTGTCCAAGGGGAGATGTTGCTCCATAAGGGCAATGGTTTGTTCACCAATGCCGGTCAGCCCATGAAACAATTCAAGATAATCACCCAGGTCACATTTTCCTGCAGCACAGAGAATACATAGGCTTAATGGCCGACATCCCTTGCTCATGAAAAAGGGAGTAGTTCCCACTTGTTGAAAGGGTATAGCCTTTCGGTGTAAGGCCTCGGTTAATGCCACTGATTGGCGTTTCATGCGCATCAGGATGGCAATATCACTGAAACCATAATGGCCATCAGCCGCAGTCAAACTTGATGTGCCACCAATAAGTTTGTCAATTTGACTGACAATATAATCAGCCTCACTACGCCCTTGGGCAAGCTGTTCATAGTGAATGGATGAGGGCTTTTCCCCCTCACTTTGTAAGCATAAGCCACTGCGTTGCTGGTTATGCTGGATGAGGGTTGAGGCGGCCTCAACAATGACATGACCGCTACGGTAATTTTGTTCCAGCAAAATAGTCTTTGCTGCCATGTCCTTGCCAAACCGAAAAAAGAAGCTAAGATCACTGCCACGGAAACCGTAAATGGCTTGATCCGGGTCACCAATGGCGAAGACCTGGACATCTTGAGCCAAATTACACACTAGATCGTACTGGCTCTGGTTAACGTCCTGAAATTCATCAATGAGTAGTACCTGGAGCGAAGAGGCAACCCTTTGTCTGAAATGTTGGTCGGTCAGGCTGACAAGGAAGGTGGGAATAATGGCATCAAGGTCAATGGCTACCAGCATTTCAAGATGCTGGAGATAACTTTTCACCGTGCTGCCAGGTGCTTGTACTCGCTCTCTGGTGGCTAGGAAATAAAAATGGCTGATAATCTCGGCTCGTATCTGTTGGCGATCTTTATTGGGTAGAGCTGGAAAGAGCTGCTTTATAAGAAGCTGTCTGGTTTCATCACCAATCACCGTGAGGGCTGGTTGCACCTGGCGGAGCCAGTGGAGGCAGAAGGCGTGGAAGGTGCCGGTAAAGATCTCAGGTGTCTTTTCTTTGTTTTTAGTATGCAGCCGGTCATGGATTTCTTCAGCTGCTTTAATGGTAAAGGTGATAGCAGCAATTTTAGAAGCTGCCACACCATCATCGATGAGTTTTTTGATTCGTTTCACCAGCACATAGGTCTTGCCGGTGCCCGGACCAGCTGCCACGATAATATGCTGATTTTTGGTAGTTAGGGCCTGTTGTTGGCCCTTATTAAGGACAAGTGGTGCTTGGGAAACTGTATTGTCCTGGGGATGTAATGGGCTGAAGAGGGTAGGGAGGACTTTGGATATCTTTTTACGTTTCTTCTTTCTACTGCTCTGGAAAAGATCCTGTTGGCCTATAACCGTGTCAATTTCACCATCTTTAAAGACATGGATAACACCAAATTGGCCATCAAAACCAGCTTGACGGATTACCTTTTTTTCTCTGACTCGGCGGATTGCTTCTGCTAACACGCCTGAAAATTGGTCTAAATCCTCCAGAGGTGTGGTGCGCAGGATGGCAAATTCAGAACCAAATCGATTAATGAGGGCTGCATATTGTTTTAAAACGGTTTTACTGGCTGGTCCAACACCTGTAAGTTCTGAGATTATTTCTGCTAGAGGGACAAGACTTTCAAAATCAGGACTATGCTCTGGATAATGGGGGTGATCACGGTCAGCTAACTCCATTATGCGGTGAGTTACCCCAACAGTGAGGGGCTTGGCGCAGACCGGGCAGATGGTATCATGCTCCCGAGTGGTGAGTGGGTCAAAGCAGATACCACATTTACGATGGCCGTCATAATGGTATTTGCCCTCTTCAGGGTAAAATTCCACTGTGCCCACCATGCCATTTTGCGGATTTTTAATGGCCTCACGCATGGCATAAAAGGAGAGGTCGCAATCAAAGATATTTACCTCACGCCCCAGTTTACTAGGGGAATGACAGTCAGAGTTGGAGATAAGGGTAAACCGGTCCAGGGCTGAAATAAGACGGTTCATCTCTGGGTCAGAAGAAAGGCCTGTCTCCAGGGCAAAAATATGTTTGGTAAGATCGCCGTAACAATCTTCAATATCATCAAAGCCAGATTTTGAGCCAAAGAGTGAGAACCAAGGCGTCCAGATATGGGCTGGGACTAAAAAACCGCCCGGGATCTCTTCTAAGACAATCTCCAACAAGTCATGGGAATCAAGGCCCAGGATGGGACGACCGTCAGATTCAATATTGCCAATGGCTGCCAGACGAGAGTTAAAGCGTTGTACCGAGGCCAGATCAGGGGCAAAGATGATATTATGCACCTTGCGCACCTTGTCATGGCGTTTATAAATTGAGCTAATCTCGGCTGTTAGACAAAAACGAACTGGTACAGGTTCTGGCTGTACACCCTCCATGGCCAAGGGAACATTGTCATCAGCCAAACGATAGAAGCCATCCTCTGCCTCTACCAGCTTGTCCTGCAGTTGAGAAAACCAGCCAGGATGGGTGAAGTCACCGGTGCCAATAACATTAATACCCTTAACCTGGGCCCAGGCATGCAGGCCAACCAGGTTAGATAACGGACTGGTCGCCCTGGAAAAGGGGGAGTGGATATGCAGGTCAGCGAGATAGTTCACGGCTCTTGGTGCGTAAATAGGTTGTAGGTTACAATGATTTCTGTTTTAACAACTAGATTACCAAACATATACTGAATTGATGCTTTATCAAGGAGAAAATAATGGCTGATATCATAGATGTTTTAATTATGGGTGCAGGCCCAGCAGGACTGCAAGCTGCAGTGCATGCCGTACGGAAAAAAGCAACTGTTGTTGTGCTGGGCAGGCCTGAGAAGAGTGCTATTTATAAGGCCCATGTGGAGAACTATCTTTGTGTTCCTGGTGTGGTGGATGGTGCTGTTTTGATGGAGACTGCCGTTGCCCAGGCCACCAGTTTTGGTGCCCAGCTTATTGAAGAGGATATTTTAGGGGTTGAGCAGGAGGGTGAGTTCTTTAAGGTAGAGTCCGAGAGCAAGAGTTTTGTCGCCCGAACGCTGGTTATTGCTATTGGTACATCGCGCAAGAAGTTGAAGGTGCCAGGGGAAAAAAAGCTGGCGGCCAAGGGTGTTAGTTATTGCGTGGACTGTGATGCCAATTTTTATCGTAATGCCAAGGTTGTGGTGGTTGGGGATGAAAGTGCCGCTGTGGATGGCGCTATTACCCTGACCAAGTATGCCTCAGAAGTCACCCTGATCACCCGAGATCTCTCCGTCTCTAAGGGCATGGCAGATAAACTGGCGGCCAGTACGGTTGAGATTCGCTCTGGGGCCTGGGTTAAGGAAATTGTTGGTGAAAACATGGTTACCGGTGTTATTCTTGATGATGATTCGACCTTGGATGTGGATGGTGTTTTTGTCGAATTAGGTTCTAAAGGTCCCATGGAATTAGCTACTTCCATTGGTGTTGCCTTGGATATGGAGACATTTAGTTATATTGATACGGATAAAAAACAGCATACCAATATTGCTGGAGTCTATGCAGCTGGTGACATTGCTGGCCAGCCTTATCAGATGGCTAAGGCCGTAGGGGAGGGTTGTGTGGCGGGCTGGGAGGCAGCTAATTATGCCAAGCAGCAGCAGCGTCAGCAGAAGGCGTAACAGCTGTGCTTGACGAACAATGGATGGAGCTGGCCCTGGCTGAGGCTGCCAAGGCAGCTGAGGTAGGTGAGGTGCCCATTGGTGCAGTGTTGGTGGCCGAAGATGGGTCATTTTTGGCTGCGGCCGGGAATAGTCCTATCTCCCTTCACGACCCCACCGCCCATGCTGAGATTCTAGTCTTGCGGCAGGCGGGTGAACGTCTCGCTAATTATCGTCTCACCAATACCACCCTCTACGTTACCCTTGAGCCGTGTGTCATGTGTGCTGGTGCCTTGGTGCAATCTCGAGTGGGGCGGGTCGTCTTTGGTGCCACTGATCCCAAGGCGGGTGGTATGGTTTCTTGTTATAAGGTTGGCCAGGACGGGCTCCTCAATCATGCTATTGATGTGGTTGGTGGTGTCATGGCAGCTGAATGTTCACAAATACTCAAGGTTTTTTTTCGTCAGCGCCGGATTCAGAAACAGGCTAGATGATTGTTCAGTAACGATCTATTGGTTTGCAAGCGTACTTATAGACATTGGTTCACTGGTCTGAATCAGCTCTAAATGTGCGAAGATGAGGGACTGGTGAACTTCTGCAAATTTTGGTTGAAATGCTGGGCAAGGACGTGTACATTGTCTCACTTCTCTGGTAAATAGCTAGGGAGTTATTCTGGATTTTATTTAGAATTGATGCGGAGAGGTGACCGAGTGGCTGAAGGTGCACGCCTGGAAAGCGTGTGTGCGGCAACGTACCGAGGGTTCGAATCCCTCCTTCTCCGCCATTATTTATATAGATTACTTATTGTTAAAATGAGTAATTAGATCCGAATTTTGATAGCCGGGTCCTGCGCAATAAAGGCCCACGAACTCCGTCAGGTCCGGGAGGAAGCAGCGGTAGTGATCTCCTTTATGTGCCGCAGGGGTGCCTGGCTATCTTTCTTTTGGGGCAAAGCCCAGCAGCGCACCAGCTGCACGCGACCACCTCAGCTCACATAGCTTTACTATGCTTCGCTGAGCTGTTCACGCACATCTGGCACGCTGCTGGGTTTTGCCCAAGTTTGAACTATTTGGTCTGTTTTTTTCTGACACATGATCCCTAATCCCTGACACCTGCTTTTCTCCTATGTCCTATCTTGTTTTGGCCCGGAAGTGGCGGCCTCAATCATTTCGTGATGTGGTAGGGCAGGAAGCGGTTGTTCGCATCCTGCAGAATGCCTTGCGGCGTGATCGGGTGGCCCATGCCATGATCTATTCCGGGGTGCGGGGAGTTGGCAAGACAACCTTGGCGCGTATCATGGCTAAGGCCCTTAACTGCGAGGGGCAGGGCGATGATCCTTGTAATGAATGTGATTCCTGTCGTGCTATGACTGCTGGTTCAGCGGTTGATCTCAAAGAGATTGATGGTGCCTCCAATCGGGGTATTCAGGAAATCCGCGAACTTAAAGAAAATATTCGTTTTTTCCCTGTATCCAGCCGCTATAAAATCGTCATTATTGACGAGGTGCATATGCTCACCACCGAGGCCTTTAATGCCCTATTGAAGACCTTGGAAGAGCCTCCTGAACATGTTTACTTCATGTTTGCTACCACTGAGTTGCACAAGGTTCCCATCACCATCCTTTCCCGTTGCCAGCGCTATGAACTTAAACGTGTTGGGCTTTCCAGTCTCGGCGAGTTTTTTGCCCATATTGCCTCTCACGAGCAGATAGCAATATCTGCCTCGGCCCTGGATATGATCGCCCGGGAGGCAGATGGCTCTGTGCGTGATGGGCTGTCATTGCTTGATCAGATGTTTTCCTTTGCTGCTGAAACTGCTGACGGTTCTGTGGCTGTGCTTGATGAGGATGTTGTCCAGGTTCTGGGTCTTGTGGAAAGCGCGGCCTTTGTCGCCTTGGCCCGGGCTGTTTTTGCCAGTGATCTGGCCAGTTGTCTTGATGTTCTGGAGCTGACCTATCAGCAGGGGGTAGACCTGCAACGCTTTGCCGCTGATTTACTGGAATTTTTTCGTGGTATGATGATCTGTAAGTCAACCTCGCAACCAGCCTCTCTTCTTGATATCAGTGCCGATGAGTTGGCCTCTATGCAAGAACTGGTTGAGGAGCAGAGTAAGGAAACTCTCTACCAACTCTTTCATATTTTTTTACAAGGCATGGAGGATATGCATTTTTCCAGGCAGCCCAGGTTGGCCCTGGAGATGGTTTTTGTGCGTGCAATTCAGGTCGGTCAGATTAGTCCAGCCGCTGAACTGGCAGGGCGGTTGAGTACCCTTATTGAAAAGAGTGGCGGTGCCATTGCCCCTCCAACTCAAGGTACGGTTGCCGCCCCCCCCCAGCCGCCGCGCCCTCCAATGCCGCCTGTGTCGCAACCTCCTCCTTCAGAACCTACCGGATCCGATACTGTACAGGCTAAGCCTCCTCTTCCCACGCTGGAGCGCTTACCGGAAAAATCTGTCGCCAGGCCCACAGCTGAACCACTGCCTAAACCAAGTAAGCCAGCAGCTGTTGCCAGTAAGCCACCAATACCAGCTAGCTCTGAAGAATCAGTCGTTTCTCCCCCATCTCCTTCTGAATCTGCAGCACCGGAAGTGGAGGTGGTTGTTGCCTCTAGTAAACGGGATGTGAGTCGTGACTGGCAGGGATTTGTTGGCTACGTAAAGGAACGGCAGGCCTGGATGGCCCAGGTATTACGATTGTGTGAGGCACCCCATATTGAGGATGGCAAGCTGATTGTCCGCTACGAAAATCCGGCTGATTGTCTTGTGCTTTCTCAACCTGAGAAGATTCAGGCCCTTACTACCTATGCTCAGGATTTTTTCCAGACTGAACTCAGCCTTGATATCTGCTCCATGGATTTTCATCAGAAGGAGGGGGATGGCCCCACTCCTCGTGATGACCGACGCGCCTTGGGTAATGATCCCCTCGTAAAAATGGTGGCAGAGGTTTTTGATGGCCAGGTGATTGGTATACGGACAGGCCCAAAATTTAGATAAATCAGTTGTCATTTATCAGTTGCTGGTTGCCAGTTGTGTGACTGTGACTGTGGAAATGATAACTGATAACTGGTAACTAAAAAACGGAGTTTTTTATCATGGATATGAATGCAATAATGCAACAGGCCCAGCAATTTCAGCAGAAGATGACTGATATGCAGGCCGAGCTGGGCACCAAAGAGATTACCGCTACTGTTGGTGGTGGTATGGTAACTGCGGTGGTTAATGGCAAGCAGGAGTTAATCTCCCTTAAGGTGGAAAAAGAGGTCATTAATCCTGATGATCCTGAAATGTTGCAGGATCTCATTGCCGCTGCCGTCAACGAGGCTATGAAGCAGGCCAAGGAGATGATGCAGGCTGAGATGGGAAAATTAACCGGTGGTATGGGGCTTAATAATCTGCCTAATATGTTTGGTTAAGATATGAATGTCGTCCCTCCAGCCTTAGATAAGCTCATTGCTGATTTTAAACGTCTGCCTGGTATTGGTAAAAAGACAGCTACTCGTCTTGCCCTGCATATGTTGCGGCGACCAGCAGCTGAGGCTCGTAATTTGGCCCGTGATCTGGCGGGCTTACATGATGCCATCAAGCTTTGTTCTAACTGTTTTGCCTTTTCTGAGAATGATCCCTGTGTCATCTGTGCCGATCCTCGTCGTGATCCATCACAGGTGTGTGTGGTTGAGGAACCAGGTGACCTCATGGCCATTGAGAAAACAGCGATTTACAAGGGACAGTATCATATCTTGCACGGTGTGCTTTCACCCATGGATGGTATTGGGCCTGATGAAATTAAGGTGGCTGCCCTGGTTGAGCGAGTTCGTCGTCAGCAGGTGAAAGAGGTTTTTATTGCCACCAGTTCCACCGTACCTGGAGAGGCAACTGCCTCCTATCTAGTCAGCCAATTGCAGGGGTGTTCTGCCAAGCTTACCAGGCTTGCCTGTGGCATTCCCATGGGAATGGATATCAAGTATGCCGATGAGCTTACTCTGACCCGTGCCATCGAGGCACGGAAAACAGCGTGAATAGGCGAAAAATGACGCTTTTACCGTTGACAGCACAGGCTATTCTTGGTAAATGATTTTTCGTTCAACTACCTTATCAGGTTACAATTTAGTTGAAGTTGAAAAAGTACTGTAGACTCGTAGCTCAGTGGGAGAGCACTACACTGACACTGTAGGGGTCGGCGGTTCAATCCCGCCCGGGTCTACCAT
>JAOZSN010000111.1 GCA_029939635.1 Deltaproteobacteria bacterium | reverse complement strand
CGGTTACAAAGGTAAGTCCAAGATCTTTTAAGGCCACGAGAGCCTTATCATTTTGCTTGCGGTTATAGAGGTCAATGCGCTGGAAGGCAGCAAAAAGGATGGTGTTCATTATCTGCTGATCTTCCTTGGGCAATCTATTAAAAACTTTGTTATCAATGGCCAGTATTCCGTAGGTGTAGAGGAGAGGCAGTTCTGTGATGTAGTTTACCTGGGTATGCCATTGCAGGATAATGCTATAGGCCGGTGGGATAGCAACCGTGTTTATGAGTCCAGTCTGCAGGCCGGTACGGACATCGGCCAAGGAGAGTGGTATAGGTTGCACATCATAGGCCTTGATTGCTGTAATGGCTGCAAAATCATTTTCAGGGGCCCACACCTTTTGTTGGCGAAGTTGCTCAACCGTACTCACCGGATTTTTAGAAAGGATATGGGCAAAACCACCTTCGGCTATGCCAAATATTGTAAAACCTGCCTGTTTATAGCCATCAATGATGATTTTGTCCATGAATCCGCGAACATAATCGACCTCTGCAAAGGAGCGGAAGACAAAAGGTAGGCAGTAGATCTGGCCATTGCGATTAAATCTCGCCAGGCTGGAGGCCGAGACCAAACCACCCTGGAGTTGATTAAAGCGCATTTTACGGATAACGGCCTGGTCATTGCCCATGACGCCGCCAGGATAAAATTTCAGTTTTATGCGATTGTTGGTTTGGTTGGCAATTTCTTTAGCTGCTACCCGCATCTGTTCGAGTTCAAAGGCCCCTTCCGGAGAAAGGGTGGCAATTTTGAGAGTTTTAGCCTGACTGATTCCAGTACAGAGGAGGAGGCCAAGGAACAGGGATATTTTTAGAAAAAGTAGGTGTCGCATAGGTGTCGTGATTGATGTAAGTGGATTCCTGGTGAGATCAGCTGTTGTTTTTAAAAATATTCTGTACCGCTTGCCAGTAATTTTTTAGCCCGTTTCTGGGCTAGAACATTACTGAGTGTATACCCTTTAAATGTAGGGTCTGCAGCTAAAACTTCCTGCAATAGACGGTCATGGAGTTCTTGGTCAAACATCATCCTGCCATATTTTTCGGCATAGATAACCTTGGCTATTAAGTTGTGTTCACCGCCAAGTTCAATGGCACGTAGAAAGTGTTTTTGTGCAACTTCTGGTTTGCCGCCAATGGAGGGTGGTAGCAGGATGGCCAGAGAGCCAAGGTAGAGATGGGCTCCACCATTCATATATTTCTCATCAATCTCCACGATACGTGTCATGATTTTTTCTATTTTTGAGATCTGGGCAATGGCCTTGAAATCGTCACGCCGTACTTGAACCCAGCCCACCCAGGCTGATCCCAGAGAAAAGAGAAAAGGTAGGTCATCCGCATTATCTAATTGGTCAATGATGAGGCTGAATTGCTGAAAATCAATGGTTGCCAGATTGCAGAGATTGTCATCAAAATTACAGCAGGCCAGTTGGGCATAGGTGAGGGCTTTGGCCGTCATCAAGCGTGCCCGTTGTTGCGAGCCTACGATAAAAATCTCAGCATAGGTGGCATTGAGGTCAGCAGCAATGCGCAATATTTCTTCGTTGTTAGGATCATCTTCGAGAAATGAATCAATCATTATGAGATAGGAAGGGCTTCCTGCCTTCACTATCTCCAGATCATTATTATTTTTAATAGCAGCAGCCAGATTGCTGGCCATGTTCTCGGAAATACCAGAGCAACCATTTAGAAAAAGCAGGCTGATGAGGAGGGATGTAAGTCGGAGGGTAGACATAGCAATAAAAAATAAAATAGTTAAATGGATGGAATGAAATTATTTCTAATCGAAAATTACCGAGAATACAATTTGTAATGTTTTAATATCCTCTTGCCTCCTGGTAGGTATGCACAAAAAAATGATGGCGATTCCACTGGGCTTGAGGTATGAAATAGATTTTGGTTATAATTCGGTAATACAATTAGTTGTTTTGCTATGCCGATCTGATTGGCTTTGGTCGATTGGAGCAGCTAAATATATTTGTAATAAAAGAGGCGTGTGTATGTTTGGATTAGGAATGCCGGAACTGGTCGTAATTCTTGTTATTATTGTTATCATTTTTGGAGCAGGCAAGTTGCCTGAAATTGGCTCAGGTATTGGTAAGGGCATCAAGAATTTTAAAAATGCCACCAAGGATGAAGAAGCCAAGAAGATTGATGAAACCAAGGATGATACCTCAAAGAGCTGATAAGGCTGCTTTTTCAGGCCAAGGAGGGGACGTATGTTTGGATTAGGAATGCCGGAACTTGTTGTTATTTTGGGTATTGCCTTTTTGGTGTTTGGCGGTAAGAAGCTGCCGGAGATCGGAGAGGGACTTGGGAAAGGTATAAAATCCTTTAAAAATTCCATCGGCGAGGTGGAAGGGGCTGGCAAGGATTTCGTGGAAAATAGCGTGCCAGGTCTTAAAGAGGTCAATGATATGAAGGAAAAGGTCGCCAAGGTCAAGGACGTTGGATCTATTCTAAAATCATAGGCAACCTAAAGCCCTCCTAAATAAAAAAAGTCCCGGTAACCTTGAAGGTTGCCGGGACTTTTTTTAGTGGATTTGGGGGGAGTACGTAAAGGTTTGGCTGTGTCTTAGATTCGATGAGGTGCTGCCGAGGCTTTATTAATCATCGAAATCTCCTTCTGGTCCCTTGTCTGTATCAAGTTCAGCACCCTTAGTGATGATCTTTTCCTCTGTCCAGTCCGCTGGGTCCTCAAGTCTCTCTGCCGTGGGGCCAGGATCGTAGGAACCAGCTTTGTTAATGGCTTCAATGGCAAAATCTGCTGTATCGCCAGCGTTGAAGACATTGGCAAGGAGATTATAGGTAAAATCTTCCACCCGTTTGCACATTCGCTCCCGGATAGCAGTGGGTTGCCCCATGAGTCTGTTCTCAAAGGCCAGGTTAAGGCTCTTGTATGCCCCTCCCTGCCAACCTCGCTCCGTGGCATAGTCTATCATCTCTTGCCACATTTCCTCTGTGACGCCTTCATTTTTTATCTTAACGAAATTACCGTTTTCATCCTGAATGGCATTGCCGTCATCATTTACCTCCAGACCCCAGGATATCATTTGCAGGGCGGTGGCGACATTTGCCTTGGTGGTGTTGGTCTTATCGGCTATTTCCCTGAGACGCGGTGAACTGTTACCTGAGGTGCCGTGTTGGGCACCGTTGACTTTATACGGTGCTAATGCCTGGTGAATCTCGGCAGTGAGACCCACCTGGATACCCTGGCCACTGGCCTCCAGGCCATGGGTGGTGCCGTTGTTAAGGGCTATCCAGTTGGGGAAGATATTATGGGCATTGAGTCCCTGGATGAGAAAGAGTGCCTCTGGTATGGCTGAGAGACCCTGAGATCCTTTGATCTCTCCTATCTCAGTCTCAAGTCCTGCCCAGTCAGGAATAAATTTATTGAGATCAAGGTTGGCCAACAGGTTTTTGTCATCAAGCATATGGGAGGCATCAATGGCAATGGAGGTGATGCCTGCCTCAAACAGGGTAGGGATTTCCTGTCTGGCAAAGGGCAGATCAGCCTCACTCTTGATGCCGTAATGGTCGGCATGGATGGCTACCGGGATGGTGATACCCAATTCATTGCAGGCTTGATCCACCTGGCGCGCCATATTCCAGTAGTTGGTGGGGCAATAAGAGGTGGCACCACCCTCTGAGCGGGCAATTTCAATGATTATGGCAGCATTTGCTCGCTGGGCTGCAGCCAACACGCCACGGATAATAAAATTACTGCGGCCATTGGCAGCTATGGTCATGGCTTTGCCTTTACTTGCCAGGGCTAAGTCAATGTATTTGCCACTCACCAGTAAGGCCTTGGAGTTGGGAAAAAGTTTTTGGATGGTGGGTGGGCGGCCAATCTCAACTGCCTTGAAAAATGAATCCTGTGCTGCCATGGGTACTCCTCCGTGTGCGTATTTTAAATGTGAAATATATTCATCAGAATAAGTAGCCAAAATTGTACAACAATTTGTTATGGCTCGTCATTAAAAAAATAGACTCTTTTTAACATGTATTGTGCCCGGTGGATGTATGGACAAATACCTTTGTCTAAGGTTGCGGCTATGTTATGAATAATGTTTTTTGTTTTATTGCCAATGGAGTCTGTTCAGGCTTGGCATTGGGCGATGAAAAAGAGGGGAATGAGTGGCACAAGATCAATTAGCCCAGATCAAAAAGCGGCTTGAATCAGAAGAACGACACCGCCTCAGTCCCTTGGCATGTCTCAGTGAGACTGCTGTGCGCCGTGAACCTGAGTTACGCCAGGGTCACCGCCCTGATTTTGCGGTTGATACTGATCGTATCCTCCACTCCCGTGCCTATACCCGTTATATCGATAAAACCCAGGTTTTTTACCTGGTGAAGAATGATCATATCACCCACCGTGTACTCCATGTTCAGCTCGTATCCAAGATCGCTCGGACCATTGGTCGGGTTTTTAGCCTTAATGAGGATCTCATTGAGGCCATTGCCTTAGGCCATGATATTGGCCATCCGCCCTTTGGTCATGATGGTGAGGCTATTTTGCATACCTTAGCCCAGCAACATGGATTACCTTCTTTTCAGCATAATTTGCATTCGGTTCGCCTGTTGGAAAAGCTAGAGCAGCATGGCAAAGGCTGTAATCTCACCGTTCAGGTTCTTGACGGTATTCTCTGCCATGATGGTGAAATTCATAATCGTAGCCTGCGTCCCCAGGGGGATATTTCTTTTGGCCATTTTGAGGAGAAATGTCAGGCCAAGGCTGAGGATCGTAGCGTCGCCTTGCTGCCCATGACCATGGAGGGCTGTGTGGTTCGTTTGGCCGATACTATAAGTTATATTGGCCGGGATATTGAGGATGCCATTGAATTGGGTCTGGTTCAGCGTGAAGATATTCCTCCCCTTTGCCAGCAGGTTCTTGGCCAGACAAATGGCACCATTGTCTATACCTTGGTTGCTGACCTTGTAAAAGGTGGTTGTGAGGGTGAGATTGGTTTTTCTCCCGAGATATCTGCGGCCTTAGTACAGCTCAAGAAGTTCAATTATCAACACATTTATCTCAACTCTGCCATTAAACCAGATTTGCAGGCGGTGCGGCATGGTTTTGCCGCTCTTTTTGATCGTTATCTTGAACAGCTTCATAATCAGGAGTCAGCAAGCGTGATTTTTCAGAAATTTCACGATACAATAGGGCAGGGACAACGTGCCCCCCAACGTTTTGTTCTTGATTTTATCGCCGGCATGACCGATGACTTCTTCTTGGTGGAAGCAGCCAAGGTCGGTTGCAAGGTGCGTTCAACCTCTATAGCTGAGCAATCAGGCAAGTGATATTTAAGAAAATGACCTTTTTTCAGCGCGAAAATCTGCAAAAATTTATTCCCGGTGAGGGAACGCGCATGGTGGTCATTGCCTCTTTTATCGGCCTGGCTGCTGGTCTTGCCAATATCCTCTTTCGTACCACTGAGCAGTTTGTCCATCATTACATCTTTGAGGGTGGCCTGAAGATGATTATTGGTGAGCATGGTCCCCATCTCTTTAAAAGTGTGGACGCATTTTTATTTGCTGAAGTGGGGCCAAAGATCTTGCTGCTGCCACTTTTGCCTATGCTGGGCATGGTCTTGCTCATTCCCTTGACTTATTTTTTTCCTGGTGATGTCAATGGCTACGGGTTTACCAAATTCTTGCGTAAGGTGAATTTGCAGGGTGGCCGCATTAAAGCCCGTAATATTTTTCTAAAGACTTTTTCTACTTCACTTACTATCGGTACAGGTGGTTCTGCCGGGGTTGAGGGCCCTATCGCCCAGGTAGGTGGGGCTGTTGGTTCCCAGGTTGGCCAGTTCTTTCGGGTCTCTGGTGACCGCATGAAGGTGTATATTGCTGCAGGCTGTGCTGGTGGTATTGGTGCCATGTTTAATGCACCTATGGCCGGTGTCTTTTTTGCCTCAGAAATTGTTCTTCTCGGCACCTACGAGATGTCGTCTTTCTCTGCTCTAGTGATTTCCTCGGCCATGGCCACCGTGGTTTCCCGAGCCACTTATGGAGAGTCTCCGGCTTTTCCTATCCCCCATTATCAGTTAGTAAATCCGTGGTTGGAGATTCCTCTCTATCTCTTGATGGGGCTTATTATTGGCATTATTGCTGTAGGTCATATCCGCTTTTTTTATGTGATTCGTGATAAATTTCAGGCAATACAACTCCATCCCTATATAAAACCTATTATCGGTGCGTTTCTTGTTGGTTGGATCGGTATTTTCTTTCCGCAGGTCATGGGTGATGGCTATTTCTATATCGAACGTGTTTTGGCTAATGATGGCATTCTCTGGGTTATGCTTGTCCTTGTTTTGCTCAAAATCCTGGCCACAGCTATTACCCTGGGCTCTGGTGGCGCGGGCGGTGTTTTTGCCCCAGCCCTCTTTATTGGTGCTATGATTGGGGGGGCATATGGATCCATCTGTCATTTTATCTTTCCCAGCCTGGTGGCTGACTCTGGAGCCTATGCTGCTGTGGGTATTGGAGCGTTTCTTGGTGCAACTACCCATTCACCCCTCACCGCTATCTTCCTGCTCTTTGAGATGACTGGCAATTACCAGATTATCGTTCCGGTGATGCTGGCTAGTATTATTGGTACTGTGGTGGCTAAACATCTCTACCATGATTCCATTGATACGGTGGATTTTACCCGTGAAGGTATTGATATTCATGAGGGACGTGAGACTGCGGTGATGAAATCACTCAAGGTGGGCCAGGCCATGAGTGAGGATGTGGATTTTATCAGTGAACGTGCTAATGTAAATCAACTGCTGAAGATATTTTCCATGGCTGGGGATAGTTTTTATTTTCCGGTGCTGGCCGAGACAGGACCAAAATCTGGCCAGATGATTGGTGTTATCTCCCTGCAGGATGTAAAATCGATTCTCCATGATGAGGAGTTACGCCTCTGTTCAACGGTGGGAAATATATGTGCCCGCAACGTTATTACCCTTACCCCTAATGACAGCTTTTACGATGCCATGACCCAGTTTGTCGTCAAGGGTATTGAGGAGATTCCGGTGGTGGAGTCCCACGAGAATATGTGGGTGGTTGGTATGTTGAAGAGGCGTGAGGTTATTAACGCCTATAACCGTGAGGTGCTGAAACGTGGCATCTCAGAGAAAACAGCGGCCATTCGGTTACGATAAATTCGTGACCCTTTCCCTTAACCCTTCTGCAGCTATTCTTCATGTCTCTCCCTGCCCCCTTTAGGCAACACGAACTGCGTCGTTTGCTCGCCGCTCAGGATGATGATTTTGTCTTTCTGGAGACCAGTAAGATGCTGGCTGGCAACCACCATTCACTGCTCTTTCGTAAGCCGGTTGATCGCTTGGTTTGTACTGTAGCAGATTGGCCTGATTTCCTGGCACGCTGCGAGGAGATGATGGCCCAAGGTCATTATCTGGCTGGTTGGTTTGCCTATGAGTTTGGCTATTTCCTTGAACCAGTGCTCCAGGGCCTGGTTGATCTACCAGATGATACCATTTTGGCTGACTTGGCTGTCTTTACTGATCCAGCTATCTTTGATCACACCAACGGACAATGGGATCAGCAACCAGATTTTGCTGCTGGTTTTGCCGCTACCCCCTTTGAGGTTGATAATATCACCTTGAGTCAGGATGAAGGGCAATATATTGAGCATATTCGCCGTATTAAGGAGTATATACGGGCTGGAGATACCTATCAGGTCAACTATACCCTGAAGCTTTTTTTTGATTTTATCGGCCAGGCCGATGAACTCTATCTTCATCTCCGGGCTAATCAGGGGGTGGGCTACGGTGCCTATATGCGCCAGGGAGATTCCCGCATCCTTTCTTTTTCTCCAGAGCTTTTTTTTCAGAAGGAGGGGACGAGATGTACTGTTCGTCCCATGAAAGGCACCATCAAGCGAGGCCGCACTCCCCAGGAGGATGCCAAATTCATTGATTTTTTGCACCATGATCCGAAAAATCGCAGTGAAAATGTGATGATCGTTGATTTGCTACGCAATGATCTCGGTCGTTTGGCCGACATGGCAACGGTGCAGACCAAATCGCTCTTTGATGTTGAAACCTATGAGTCGCTGCACCAGATGACCTCTACCATTACCGCTCAGTTGCCGGAACAACTGCCCTTAGCGCAACTTTTTACAGCACTTTTTCCCTGTGGCTCTATCACTGGTGCACCGAAGATTCGCACCATGGAGATTATTCGTGAGTTGGAGACTGCGCCACGGGGGCTGTATACCGGAGCCATTGGTTATTTGAGCCCCAACGGTGATGGCTGCTTTAATGTCCCCATCCGTACTATTGTTCTGGATGATGGCCATGGTGAAATGGGTATTGGCTCTGGTATAGTGGCTGATTCTGATCCTGAGTCTGAGTGGCAGGAGTGTAATTTGAAGGCACACTTTCTCACCCATTCACAGCATTTTGAACTCATCGAAACTCTGCTTTGGCAGCCTGATTCTGGCTATTGGTTGCTGGAGTATCATCTTGATCGTCTCTTGACCTCGGCCCGTCATTTTAATTTTGTCTGTAGTGATGAGCAGCTTCGTGATGAGCTTGCTTGTTTTACCGCTACCTTGCCCGCCGCTTCCCAGCGGGTTCGTCTCCTGCTTAATAGTGAGGGGCGCTGTACCCTGTCGGCTGTAGATTGTAGCGCCCCCCTGTTGATAACATTGCGCCAAACCACTGTTGCTTCGCCTTCATCTCGTTGTAGCCTCGCCTCTGAAGTGGTGTCAGCAGCTAATACCTTCCTCTATCATAAGACTACTAACCGTGAACTCTTTAATCGTTCCTGGCAACAGGCCCAGGAACAGGGCTTGCTCGATACGCTTTTTTGTAATGAGCAGGGCCAGCTGACTGAAGGGGCTATTTCCTCCATCTTTATTCGCCAGGGTGATAAATTTTATACCCCGCCCCTTGCCTGTGGCTTATTAGCTGGTGTTCTTCGTCGTTATCTTTTGGTCGAGGAGTCCTCCTGTCTCTCTGAACGCATCATCACCCCAGCGGATCTTTATCAGGCAGATGCCATTTTTCTAGGTAACTCGGTGCGTGGTCTTATCCCTGTTGAGCTGGTTTCTTGTTGATTTTTTCTGTATCCATCCGGATAATTTCTTGCCATGACATGCTTTGATGTGCCAAGATTTTTGTAAGAACTAATAAAAATTAGATGGAAACCTGTCAAGGAGGTGGAGAGATGAGCGCTATGCCAGCCATTAAAAAAATTGTGACCCCAGTGGACTTTTCCGACAATGCCCAGTTTATCCTGGCATCTGCCGCAGAGCTTGCTGCATCATTAGGTGCAGAGCTGCACATTATCTTTGTGGTGCAAAACTTTGTTGATTATTCAGGCTTTATGGAACCACAAATGCCCATGCTGAATTTTGATGAGGAATTACTTAAATCAGCCAGGCAGCGTATGGATGGCTTTGTTGATGAAAATCAGGACATCCTCGCTGACAAAGGGATTGGGCGAATTGTTGATAAGGTACTTTCCGGTGATGTTGCTGAGGAAATAATTGATTATGCCACTGCCACCAAGGCTAATCTTATCATCATGGGCACCCACGGCTACAAAGGCCTAGATCGCCTACTCTTTGGCAGTGTGGCGACTAAAGTGGTGCAATCATCCTCCTGTCCGGTAATGACCATAAACCCGTATACCTGTGATTCTGAATAATGGGCATGTATGTTTATATTTTGCAGATTTTGTAGGGAAGGAGGATTGAAATAGGGTGTCTGAACAGAAGCAACAATGCAAGGCCTGTCTGGAAGTGATTCAGCAGGGAGCAGTAGTCTGCCCTCATTGCCGTACCGCCCAGAATTATTCCAGTTTGGAAATTGTGGGAAGGGTTCTGAAATGGTTGGCTGGTGGTGTTACTGTTGAACGAAGCCGCTGTGCGGCAGGCAAAGCATAAATTACCGTCACCACCATAAGATATGTTGCATCATTTTGCTTTCAGGTAAATGGTAAGAGAAGGTAGCAGCACACGCGCTGCGTAGTTAGTGTCTGTCCAGAAATGGGTCATTTGCTAACTGCGCCTACAAAGCCTATCCTT